>JAYSTZ010000368.1:0-3703 GCA_043719365.1 Verrucomicrobiaceae bacterium
GAAAGCCGCTGCCGAGCGCGGCGCAGCGGGCGGCGAACTGGCTTCCCTGCTCGATCCGGCGCGCCGGGAGGATTTGAAGAAGTGGCTGTGGGGCCGCGAAGTCATCTCACCGTTTCCGGTCTGACCACGAAGTTCACGCCCACCGAATTTATCGCGTTGCTCAAGAAATTGCAGCCACGCCTTTACTCCATCTCCTCCAGCCTAAAGGCGCATCCCGGCGAAGTGCATCTCACGGTCGGAGCGGTCCGATACGACGCCTACGGACGCAAACGCAAAGGCGTCTGCTCCACTTTCCTGGCCGACCGAGCGGGCGATGCGCCGGTGCCCGTGTTCGTGCAGCCATCGCATGGGTTCAAACTGCCGCTCGATGGCAACGTGCCTGTCATCATGGTCGGCCCCGGGACCGGCATCGCGCCATTCCGCGCCTTTCTCCAGGAACGCCACGCGACCAAAGCACCGGGAAAGAACTGGCTCTTCTTCGGTGATCAGAAACGCGAAACCGATTTCCTATATCGCGAACTCCTCGAAGGCTGGCTCGCGGACGGGCATCTTTCCCGCCTTGATCTCGTGTTCTCACGCGATCAAGCAGAGAAGATTTACGTCCAGAATAGGATGCTAGAGGCGGCGGCAGAGCTGTGGTCGTGGCTGCAAGCAGGCGCGCACTTCTATGTCTGCGGCGAGGCGAGCCGGATGGCGAAGGATGTCGATGCCGCGCTGCATCAAATCGCCGCGACGGCTGGCGGCCTGAGCAAGGAAGCAGCGGAGGAATACATCGCGAAACTTAAATCCGAAAAGCGATACCAGCGTGATGTTTACTAACCTTACAATTCGTAACGCCCAATGAGCCTACCCATCGACACGATCAACGGCGAATCCATCGCGCCCGAGCAGGCTAACTATCTCACCGGATTTTTCGCTGGGCTGGAGGCGCGAGGGTTGCGCTTTGGGGATGTGGAGGCGACGCCAAAGCCGGCGAAGGAAGTCTCGCACGACGATTTGATTTTCGAGGAGCGGGTGAAGCGGGAATTGCACCCACTGGATGCGTATCCGCTGCTGCTCGATCTAGCCTCCGTCAATAAGGCACCGGATAAGGAGGAAACCTTTCGCTTCAAATGGAACGGGTTGTTTTTCCTGACGCCCAACAAGGAGGCGTTCATGGCGCGGCTGCGGATTCCGGGCGGGCAACTTCGCACGTTTCAACTTCGTGAAATCGCAGCGGTCGCGAAGGAACTCACGACGGGTTACGTGCAAGTCACCACGCGGGCGAATCTGCAAATCCGTCTGATTCAGCCAAAGGACACGCCGGAGGTGCTGAGGCGCATTCAGTCGGTGGGGCTGCACACGCGGGGGTCGGGTGCGGATAACATTCGTAACCTTACCGCGAATCCGACGGCGGGGTTTGATCCGGTGGAAATCTTCGACACGATGCCGCTCTGTCACGAGATGGCGCAGATCATTTTGAATGACCGCGCGTTTTACGATCTGCCTCGCAAATTCAACATCGCTTACGACGGTGGTGGGCTGATCGGGACGGTTGAGGATACGAACGATATTGGCTGCAAGGCGGTAAAAGTCGGGGGAGAGATTTTCTTCCGCATCGCGCTCGGTGGTGCGACGGGGCATAAGGCTTTTGCACGCGACCTCGGGGTGCAGGTGAAGCCTGCGGAGTTGAACAAAGTCGTGTCGGCGCTGGTGCGCGTGTTCATCGCGAATGGGAATCGCGGTGATCGGAAAAAGGCGCGGCTCAAACATCTGCTGGAGAAATGGACGCTCGAACAATATCTCGACGAGACGGAGAAAGTGCTCGGCTACAAATTCGACCGTGTGCCGCTTGAGCCGGCGCTGATGCAGTATCCCAGCCAGGATTTACCGCACAGCCATGTCGGCGTGTATCCGCAAAAACAACGCGGGCTGAACTATGTCGGGCTAACGATTCCAGTCGGGCAGATGACGCCGAAACAAATGATCCGTATCGCGGAAATCGCGGATCTTTATGGCTCGGGTGAAGTGCGGCTGACGGTATGGCAGAATCTGATTATTCCGAATGTGCCAGATGCCTACGTTGAGTCGGTAAAGAAGGCGGCACGCAAGGCGGGCTTCACGACTGAGCAGTCGAATCTGCGCAGCGGCTTCATCGCTTGCACGGGGAATAGTTACTGCAAGTTCGCGCAAACTTGCACGAAGGAGCACGCACTGGAACTCATGGACTACCTGGATAAGCGGGTGCAGCTAGACCGTCCGGTGAACGTGCATCTTACAGGGTGTCCGAATTCCTGCGCGCAGCATTACATGGGCGACATTGGGTTACTGGGCACCAAGACCAAGGTGCAGGGCGAAAGTGTCGAGGGTTATCACGTCTTTGTCGGCGGGGGTTTTGGGAAGACGCAGGCGGTGGGCAGGCAGGTTTTTACCGGGGTCGCGTTTGGTGATTTGAAAGGGACGCTGGAAATGATGCTGCGGGCGTATCTGCGGCATCGTGAGGGTAGCGAAGGGTTTCAGGATTTCACGAAGCGGCACGAGCTCAATGCGCTTCAAGCGATGTTTTCCAATGAGGAGTGAGAGCGGCAGTATGATCCGGGGAGCGCGCTCGGCCCGAGCGTCGGTAAAGGCATCGCGCCTTTGCGAACTTTCCGGCGCGTCCGCGACACTTAATGCGATCATTTTCACGGCAGTCCCCGGATATGAGTGACCGCACGCTTATCGACGAACTTCTCGCCGAGCAGCAATCGCTTACCGCGGCGGAGCGTTTTGCGCGGAAGTATGAGGACGGGGGGCTTCCGGCGCAGGCACGATATTACCGTGAACTCATTCCACTTAATCAACCGCAGGCGGGTGAGCAGTATGCGTTCGGCGTGGACCTGGATGCCTGCACGGGGTGCAAGGCTTGTGTCAGCGCGTGCCATTCGCTGAATGGGCTGGATGAAGATGAGACGTGGCGCGACATCGGGCTGGTGCATGGCGGCACGAGGGAGGATCCCTATCAGCAGACGGTCACGACGGCTTGCCATCACTGTGTGGAGCCGGCGTGCCTCGAAGGTTGTCCGGTGCGTGCTTATGAAAAGGATGCGGAGACGGGCATCGTGCGGCATCTCGATGACCAGTGCATCGGCTGCCAGTATTGCGTGCTGAAGTGCCCTTACGATGTGCCGAAGTATTCCAAGAAACGCGGCATCGTGCGGAAGTGTGACATGTGCCAGTCGCGGCTCGCGGCGAATGAAGCGCCGGCTTGCGTGCAGGCTTGTCCGAGCGGGGCGATCACGATTCGGATCGTGTCGAAATCGGAGGTGACGAAGCGCGCGATTCCGGGCGAGCGGCTCTTGCCGGGCGCGTTCGATTCGCATTACACGAAGCCGACGACGAGCTACGTCACGCGTAAGTCCATGCCCGCCGATGCACGCGCGGGTGACTCCGCTGCGCTGCGGCTGGAACCCGCGCACGCGCCCTTGATTGCGATGCTCGTGCTCACGCAAATCGCCGCTGGGATCTTTGCGTCTGCGTCAGTCATTGCCTTCGCGAATCCGCAGCTCTTCACTACGACGAAAGTGCCGCTTTCCATCGCGGGCTTGGCGATCCTGCAACTCGGGCTTGGCGTGAGCGTGCTGCATCTCGGTCGCCCGCTTGGCGCATGGCGCGCGTTTCTCGGGCTGCGCACTTCGTGGATGAGTCGCGAGATTTTTACCTTCGGTGCGTTTGCGGGAGCGGC
>JAYSTZ010000369.1:0-8965 GCA_043719365.1 Verrucomicrobiaceae bacterium
GAGTGGTGTTGAGGCGCGAAGGGATTGCCTTTCAGGCTACCTTCGGTTCGCGAGCTACTTTGCGCTTCGCGCAGAGGTCACACCCCTTGCGTGTCAACAATTACTCACGCTTCCGCAGTGTGACTTCCCCCGATGGACGCCTGAGGGAATGTCACAACTAGACAGCGCCCGTCGGGCCCGCAATTCAGCGCGCCGCCAAACCGCGCCACCATCGCGGTCAATTCCTGGCTCACCTCCGCATCCATCGCAGGCGCGCTCATCACGAACTCGTGGACGCTGGAACGCTGCATCTGCAAGCAGGCATTCCCTTCACTCGCAAACGCAGTGATCGTGCCTCCGGCGAGTGAGAAAAAGTGGTCGGCGGTTTCGACGATGAGGATACTGACCGCTTCGGCATCGCCTTCCAAATAACAGTCGCCGTCACGGAGCGTCCAAGCGACCTCTTTATCCGGCGAGTTCACGCGCTGGCGAGACTGGGACCGCTGAAAAAGGTCTCCGAGGGACACCACGGCGGGCGTCCCGATCCGGAATCGCAGCCCAAGGCGCAGTTGCAGTTCCTCAAGACACACAATGAGGGTGCGCACATTGACGAGATGGCTGTCGTCGCCCGGTTTGTTTGCCTTTTGTTCGAGCAGCACGGTTTGCAGGTCCATCGCAGCCAGACAGTTTCGCACGTCGTGGAAATGCCGGCGAATGTATTCCTCGTGCCGTGAGGATTGAGTTTTGGAGTAGTTATGCATGGTGTTTCGGACGCGGCAAGGGGACTGACCAATGGCGAATTCGTCAATAGAAGAATGACCATGGTAGGGTTTGACCCCATCCCCGCCGCGCAGTGGGGGCGTCACGGTACGTTGACGGGCGACGCCATTCGTTGCCCGGAACAGTCCTTTATGCCGAAATATAATGCCCGCGAAACTGCTCCGTTCCTGCGCCTTCAAGCGCGGGGTAAACTCAACAGCGTGCAGTTCGATTGCTTCGCATGAAGATCGACGCGAACTACTGGGGCCGCTGGATTGCTAAACTGAAAGGTCCGCCGGTTTGCCCGACAGATGCGCAATCGAGAGGAGAGCTCTTCACTCCCGATCAACTGGCGCGCCACGCGCGGGCTCTCGCGGTGAGTCACCACGTAGGGCCGCACGAAGGCCCCGACGTGCTGCTGGGGCGACTTCACAAGAATGAGGAAGTCATTCGGATGTTTAACGGGATGATTCTCGCTCTCGACAAGACGCGTCGCATCACGCCGGCAGCGGAGTGGCTGATCGACAATTTTTACATCATCGAAGAACAGATTCAGATGGCCCGGCTGCATTTGCCCAAGGGATACAGCCAGGAATTGCCCCGGCTTCTGGATGGGCATTCGGCAGGCGTGCCGAGGGTTTATGAGATCGTGATCGAACTCATTGCTCACACAGATGCACAGATCGATGTGAATTCGCTTACCGCCTTCGTCGCATCGTATCAAAGTGTGGTCTCGCTAAAGCTGGGAGAGTTGTGGGCGATTCCGATCATGTGCCGACTGAGCCTCATTGATAACCTCCAGTGCATCACGAGCCGCCTCGTCACTGCGCGGAACGAGCGCGACCTTGCGCATTCGTGGGTGGAGCGTTTGCATGAGATGGCGAAAACCAATCCCTCCCATCTCATCGTGGTGGTCGCCGAGATGGCGAAGTCGGGTATTCCGCTTACCAGCCCGTTTGTCGCGGAGTTTTGCCAGTGCCTCTCCCAACACAGCACGGTGCTCCATTTTGCGCGGACGTGGCTGGAGCAGCAGCTTTCAGAACACGGGCTGTCTGTCGAACAACTCATTCACCGCGAGAGCCAGATGCTGGCGGCGGACCAGGTTTCCGTGAGCCATTGCATCGCGAGTCTGCGGCTTCTTGGAGCGATCGATTGGAAGGACTTCGTGGAGAGTCTGAGTCTAGTCGAAGCGACGTTGCGGACGGAGCCCGCTGGTATCTATCCGACGATGGATTTTGCGACGAGGGATCGATATCGCCACGTCGTCGAGGCGCTCGCACGCTACGGCGAGATGGGGGAGGCCGACGTCGCGCGGAAAGCTGTGGATATGGCTTCGGCGGCGAGTCGGGGGAATGATCGCGGAGTGCGAACGGGGCACGTGGGATTTTATCTCGTCGATAAAGGCCTGCCCGCGCTGGAGCGGGCAGTGCATGTGAAGTGGCCCTGGCGCGCGAAGATCGAACGTGGCATCCAGCGTTTTCCACTGACCTTCTACGTCGGTGGAATCGCGGTGGTGTCGCTGCTCGCGGCTCTCATGTACTTTCGACAAGTGCATCCGCTTCTTTCGCCGGGATGGATGCTCTCGTGTTTCACATTTCTCTTTCTCATCTGCGCCAGCCACTTCGCGGTATCGGTCCTCAACTGGCTGGCAGGAATGCTGGTGAGCCCGCGAATTTTACCGCGGCTCGATTGCTCGGCGGGCATCACGCCGGATTGTCGGACGATGGTCGTCGTTCCGACGATGCTCACGAGCGACGATGGAGTGGACCACTTGATCGAGGTCGTCGAGATCCATTATCTCGCGAACCGCGATCCGCGCATTCACTTTGCTCTTCTCACGGACTTCCGGGACGCAGCGTCGGAGAACGAGCTTGAGGACGGGCGACTTCAGGAGCGCGCCCGGAAAGCCGTCGCGGCGCTGAACGAGAAATATCCTTCTGCGGAGAATTCGATCTTCTTTCTGTTTCATCGGCCACGCCGGTGGAACGAAAGCGAAGGCGTATGGATGGGCTACGAGCGCAAGCGCGGCAAATTGACGGAGTTCAATGCACTGCTGCGCGGTGGTTCGCGGAGCGCGTTTTCCGTGATCGAGGGCGACACGGCTATCCTACCGCAAGTCAAGTACGTCATCACACTCGACACCGACACTCACCTCCCGCGGGACGCTGCGCGAAAGCTGGTCGGGACAATGGCGCACCCGCTGAACCGGCCGCAGTTCCACGGAGAATTTGGAACCGTGTCGGATGGATACGGCATCCTTCAGCCGCGGGTTTCCGTCAGCCTCCCCAGTTCCCGGCGCTCGTGGTTTGTGAGGATTTTCGCCGGTGAGTCGGGGATTGATCCGTACACTCGCGCGGTCTCGGACGTTTATCAGGACATCTTTCAGGAAGGCTCGTTCATCGGGAAGGGAATCTATGACGTGGACGCATTCGAGCGCGCTCTGGACGGACGGTGTCCGGAGAATTCCATCCTGAGCCACGACCTATTGGAGTCCGTTCACGCGAGATCGGCATTGGTCAGTGATGTGGAGCTGTTCGAGGATCACCCGTCTCGCTACAACGTGGAGATGGCCCGGCGTCACCGCTGGATCCGCGGTGACTGGCAAATCGCGCAATGGCTTTTCCCCAGCGTGCCGGGGCGCGAGGCGCGCCGCATTGCGAATCCGCTTTCGGGAATATCGCTGTGGAAAATTTTTGATAACTTGAGGCGCAGTCTCGTTCCGCCCGCCCTCATCATCTTTCTAATCGGACACTGGCTCTTGATGCCGACGCTGGGCAATGCGGGGACGCTACTCGTCATCGCGATCGTCATTCTTCCGGGACTCGCGGCGTCGGTTTCTCGTCTGACTTCGAGGCCCGTGGATCTGCCGTGGAAGCTGTTCCTTCACTCATGGGCCGGTTCCGTCGGGAGACAGCTCGCGCAGGGGGCGCTGGCACTCGTGTTCCTGCCGTACGATGCGTTTGTGAGCGCAGACGCGATCGCAAAGACAGTGATTCGATTGATTGTGACAAAGAAGCGTCTGCTGGAATGGCAGACTTCGAGCGATTCGGAGAAGGACGCCCGATCGGATGTCCGCGGGTTCTACGCCGCGATGTGGATTGCACCCGTGGTTGCGTTTGGAGCCGGCGTCGCGCTTGCGGCCTTGCATTCGCAGCAGCTCCTGTCGGCGTTGCCGCTTCTCGCCGCATGGCTTTTCTCGCCGTGGATTGCATGGTGGATCAGCGTTCCGATTCAGTCCCCGCAAGCGGAACTGACGCCGGAGCAAATCTCGTTTCTGCGCATCACGGCACGAAAGACGTGGCGATTCTTCGAGCGATTCGTCACCGCCCAAGAGCACTGGTTGCCTCCCGACAATTTCCAGGAATCACCACGCCCGGTCATTGCGTCGCGCACCTCTCCGACCAATATGGGAATGGCGCTGCTGGCGAATCTCGCGGCCCGCGATTTCGGGTACATCCCGATGAGCAGCCTGCTCGACCGCACCCGGAAAACGCTCGCAACGATGCATGATCTCGAACGGCACCGGGAACATTTTTACAATTGGTACGATACGCGCACTCTCGAGCCGCTTCGCCCGCTTTACATTTCCAGCGTCGATAGCGGAAATCTCGCCGGTCATCTATTGACGCTCGCTTCGGGCCTCCGTGGTTTGGGCGACGAGCCGCTATTCTCGCCCCACATGCTCACCGGCATCGGCGACACCGTGGCCGTGCTGCAACAGTACGACGGCAAACCCCCGGGCCTTTCGAGGGTTGCGGAGGAAATCCGGAGTCAGCCCGTGACCTTGCGCGATGCGTATTCGCTTTTGGAGCGGGCGTCGGCCGCTGCGGACGAGGCCGCAGTTTCGCTGCAAAATCAGAGCGAAGGGGTCGTGGGTTGGGCCGACGCGCTGAAGCAGAACTGCGACGCACATCTCGAAGAACTACGCAGTTTCGCGCCGTGGCTGGCCCTCCCGCCGGACGAGTCCAGTGCGGAAATCGAAGGTTTGCTCGGCACCCTCGCCCGCTCCGTGTCATTGCGCGAGCTGGCCTCGATCGATGTCGGAGACGGTGGCACCGACATCACGCGATGGCGCAGCAATGCGCGCGAGCTGGCTAACGAGCGGCTCCAGGCGAGCGTCGGCCTTGCACGGCAGTCTGAACTGCTCGCCGCGATGGACTTCGGATTTCTTTACGATCCTGCGAGGGATCTTTTCACCATCGGCTTTAACGTGACCGAGCGCAGGTGCGACTCGAGCTTCTACGATTTGCTGGCTTCTGAGGCTCGCCTCGGGAGCTATGTGGCGATCGCGTTGGGACAGATTCCTCAGGATCATTGGTTCTCGATGGGGCGGCTGCTCGTCGCATCGCAGAGCGAACCCATTTTGATTTCATGGAGCGGCTCAATGTTCGAGTACCTCATGCCCCTTCTTGTCATGCCGAGCTACGAGAACACGCTGCTCGACCGCACCTGCAAAGCCGTGGTGGCTCAACAAATAGGATACGGAAAATCGCGCGGCGTTCCGTGGGGTATTTCCGAATCGGGCTACAACCGCACAGACGCGCAACTGAACTACCAATACCGCGCATTCGGCGTTCCGGGTCTGGGCCTGAAGCGAGGGTTGGCAGAGGATCTTGTGATTGCTCCGTATGCCACAGCGATGGCGCTTATGGTCGCGCCCAAGGAGGCATGTGAGAATCTCCAGTTGTTGGAAAACCAATCCCGAAGCGGGCCATACGGCTTCTATGAAGCCGTGGACTACACGCCGTCGCGCCTGCCTCCCGGCGAAGCGAGCGCCACGATTCTTTCGTACATGTCGCATCATCAAGGCATGAGCCTTCTCGCGCTGGTTCATCTTCTGCGGGATGCTCCCATGCAGCGCCGCTTCCTCGCATGTCCGGCATTCAAGGCGACGGATCTGCTTTTGCAGGAACGTGTGCCGAGGACAGCGGCGAGCGTGTTTTCCGCGGATTTGGAAATGGAGACTTCGCGGACGGTGGTCAGCGATGAAGATAGCGGTAATCGGGTGTACACCGATCCGACTCTCCCCGCACCCGAGGTTCATCTTTTGTCCAACGGCCGCTACCATGTGGCGATCAGCAGCGCGGGCGGCGGTTACAGCCGATGGGGCGACCTTGGGCTCACGCGCTGGCGCGAAGACGGCACCCGCGATTGCTGGGGAATGTTTGCATATCTCCGTGACGTGGCGACGGGAGAGTTCTGGTCGAACGCGCATCAGCCCACGCTGCGTCCGCTGAAAGGCTACGAGGCAATCTTCTCGCAGGCCCGTGCCGAGTTCCGCCACCGGCATGTGGGTTTGCAGGTCCACACCGAAGTGAGCGTTTCGCCGGAGGACGATGTGGAGTTGCGACGGATCACGATCACGAACCGACGGGATACGGTGAGGGTCATAGAGCTCACCACTTACGCCGAGGTCGTGCTCGCCACTCCGGCGTCGGATGCCGCTCATCCTGCGTTCAGCAATCTTTTCGTGCAGACCGAGTTTGCGCATGACTCCTCCGCTCTGCTCTGCACACGGCGCGCGCGCTCCGAGCAGGAGAGGCCTCCGTGGCTGTTACATATGATGGTCGGGCAATCCGAAGGGCCGGGATCGCTTTCCTGCGAAACGGATCGTGTGCGATTCGTCGGGAGAGGTCGCACTCTCGCAAACCCTGCGGCGATGGACGGCATCGCGCCGCTTTCCAATACCGTAGGCTCGGTCCTCGATCCAGTCGTCTCGTTGCGGCGCATGTTTACGCTTGGACCGAACGAGACGGTAGTCATCGACCTCATTCTCGGTGCGTCGGAAAGCCGCGAGGGGGCGATGATGCTCGTCGAGAAATATCAGGCTTCGCGAATGGTCGATCGTGCCTTTGACCTCGCGTGGACCCACGGACGCGTCACCCTGCATCAACTGGATGCCACCGAGGGTGAAGCGCGGCTCTACGGGCGTCTGGCCGGCGCTCTGATCTACGCAGATCCCGCGCGCCGGGCGGCAGCCACGCTGCTGCGCAGCAACAGGCGGGGACAAAGCGGGCTGTGGAGCTACGGAATCTCGGGCGATGTGCCGATCGTTGTGTTGCGAATCCGCCGGGTGGAGAACATCAACATCGTTCGCCAGTTGATTCGCGCGCATGCATACTGGCGATTGAAAGGGCTGCTGGTGGAGCTGGTCATTTTGAACGAAGACGACTCGATCTACAGTCAGCCGCTGCACGATCAGATCACCAGCGTGATTGTGTCCGGAATCGAGGCGCAACTCCTCGAGAAGCCGAACGGGATTTTTGTGCGGCATTTCGACCAGATCCCGAACGACGACATCATTCTGCTTCAATCGGTCGCGCGCATTGTGCTCGACGACGAGAAGGGGACCCTGATGGAGCAATGGGAGCACCGCAGCGTCCTGGAGCCCATGGTACCGATGCTCCGGCCTACGCGGTCCGCTTCAGTGAGTGAGCCAGGGCCGCTTCCTCACCGGGACCTTGTATTTTCCAACGGTCTTGGAGGATTCACACGCGATGGGCACGAGTACGTGATCACGCTCCAGCCCGGCCAGATGACGCCTGCGCCGTGGGTGAACGTCATTGCGAATCCGTACTTCGGGACTGTCGTTTCAGAATGCGGCTCAGCCTACTCGTGGTTCGAGAACGCGCACGAATTCCGCATCACTCCGTGGAGTAATGATCCAGTCCAGGACACCTCCGGCGAGGCTCTCTACATCAGGGACGAACAAACAGGACAGGTCTGGTCGCCCACGCCGCTGCCAGCGCGCGGGGCAACGCCGTATGTGATCCGGCATGGCTTCGGATACACGGTGTTCGAGCACACCGAAAACGGCATCGAATCGGAGTTGTGGGTGTTCGTCGCGATGGACGCCTCGGTGAAATTCAACGTGCTGAAACTTCGCAACGTATCGGGCCGGCCCCGGCGTGTCTCCGCCACGTATTATTGCGAATGGGTGCTCGGCGAACTCAGACATCAAAGCCTGCTTCACGTGCAGACAACTGTGGACATCAAGACGTCCGCACTGCTTGCGCGGAACGCCTACAATACTGAATTCCCCGGACGCATCGTGTTTCTCGATGTGACCGACCCGGCTCGGACGCTTACCGGAGATCGTAAGGAATTCATCGGCCGGAATGGAAGCCTCGCAGAGCCCTCCGCGCTCAAGCATGCGCGGCTGTCCGGAAAGGCCGGCGCAGGCCTCGATCCGTGCGGAGCCATGCAGCTCGCGTTTGATCTTCCGGACGGGCAGGAGCGCGAGACGACGTTCCGGCTGGGAGTCGGAAGAACTCACGCCGAGGTCCAGAATCTGATCCTGCGCTTTCGCCGCGCCGAGTCTAGTCGAGCGGCGCTCGAAGGGGTCTGGAGTTGTTGGAACAAGACGCTTGGCGCCGTCAATGTGGACACTCCCGACCCAGCTGTGAACGTGATGGCAAACGGCTGGCTCCTTTACCAGACGATGAGTTGCCGGCTTTGGGGACGGACGGGATTCTATCAATCGGGCGGAGCTTTTGGATTCCGCGATCAGCTTCAGGATGTGATGGCGCTTGTGCATGCGGAGCCCGCATTGACGCGAGAGCATTTGCTCCGGGCCGCAGCCCGCCAGTTCCGCGAGGGCGATGTGCAGCATTGGTGGCACCCGCCCGCAGGGCGCGGTGTGAGGACGCACTTCTCGGATGATTATTTATGGCTGCCGTTTGTGACGTGCCGTTACGTGTCGTGTGTCGCGGATACCGGGGTACTGGATGAACGTATTTCCTTTCTCGATTCGCGCCCGGTGCGCCCTGAGGAAGAGGCATTCTACGATCTGCCGGGTCGCTCGGAAGAGTCGGCGACGCTCTACGAACATTGCGTTCGATCGATCGAGAACGGCTTGAAGTTTGGAGAGCACGGCCTGCCATTGATGGGCTGCGGAGACTGGAACGACGGCATGAACATGGTCGGCAAAGACGGCCGTGGAGAAAGCGTCTGGCTCGCGTTTTTCCTCTACGATGTGCTCACCAAATTCTCCGCGCTCGCGCGCTCGCGGAAGGACGACGTATTCGCTGATCGGTGCGTGGCCGAAGCGCGGCAATTGAAAGAAAACATCGAACTCCACGCATGGGACGGCGAGTGGTATCGCCGCGCGTATTTCGACAACGGCGATCCGCTCGGCTCGCGGACCAACCCTGAGTGTCAGATTGATTCCCTCCCGCAAAGCTGGTCGGTGCACGCTGCTCGACAAACGGTTCGCCCGGAGTTTGCC
>JAYSTZ010000370.1:0-1597 GCA_043719365.1 Verrucomicrobiaceae bacterium
GCAGCTTCCAGCCCTGCCTCATTTCCTCCGCGCTCAGCGAATTCGGCTCACCGCTCCCCGGCACTGCGGCGGGCGACTCTGCCGCAGGCGCGATGGGGAACGTGGGAACGACGGGTGCAGGAGCCGCGGGCCTGCCCGGCTGGAGGATGGATGGCGGCAATTGCGCAAGGCACACTGGTGCGGTGAGCGCGAAGGCAAAGGAAATGAGACGCGTGAGATTCATCGGAAATTTGATTTTAGGCACAACCGCGCGGCTTTCAACCACCGGTCTGGCGTTATCGTAAGACGTGCGACAGACCTGATTATTAGGGAGGCACTGATCGACTCCGCGCAATCAGATTTTGTGATTTCCCACTGCTTCAGGGACGCCCACAGATTGAGCGATAGAAAGGGAGAATCAGGGAGCCTTCCTGAATCAGTGGGAGAAACCGATTTTACAAAACCGGTTCAGCGCGCGAGATAAAAAATCACGGCCAGCGCGAGCGCGCCAAAGGCGCGCAGCGACACCCGGCGATCGGGCTCGAAAAGAAACAGCGGCATTTCTCATGATTGCCGTAATCGGCCCGGCTGGCGAGGACAATCCTCGTCCTCATCGCCCGCGCCTTCCAGCGCCGCGCGCACCCCACCGGAATCTTCAACGCCGACGGCACCCCGCAGCAATAGCCGATTCGTCTGGAAGTCCTCCATGACACTTGGACTTCAGGTGGTGGCTCGATTTGAAAAAATGAAGGTCATCCTGAGCGGAGCAAAGGATCCCGTGGAATGTGGACTCGGCTGCGCTCCTTCCAAGCCACGGGGTTCTTCGCTGCGTTTTGCTGCGCAAAACTTCGCTCAGAATGACCGCGATTTTGAAAGTCAGCCATTGCCGGGACTTCACGTGGCGGCTTCAGACCCTGAGCCAGCCGCGGAACGCCCTCGCACCATAGTAAGACTGCGCACCGTTGTGCCCCACGAAGACGCGGCCATAGCGGCGGTCGCAGAAGAGCGCGCCGCCGAGCTTTCGGATCTCCGCCGGAGTCTTCACCCAGCTCGACGTCTTCGTATCGAAATCCCCGAGCTTCTGCAGCTCCATGTATTCCTCCTCCGTCAGCAGCTCGATGCCCATGGCTGCCGCCATCTCCATCGCCGTATTCGCCGGCCGATGTTCCTTCCTCGATTCCCACCCTTCCCGGTCATAGCAGACACTCGTGCGGCCCTTGGGCGTCTCCGCCGAACAATCAAAAAAGACGTATTCGCCCGTCTTTTTCTCATGGCCGACCACATCCGGTTCCCCGCCCGTCTTTTCCATTTCATGGAGCGACCACAGCTTGGCGGCATTTGCCTCCAGCCTCGCCTCCACCTTGGCCCAATCGAGCCCCTTGTGTCGTCTCCCGTTTTTCTCAAAGCGGGCCTTCAATGCTCCGAGCAGTTCTTCCCGTTGCTTGGGTGACAACGCCTTTTTGGTGTCAGCGGATTTCATAGGGTTCTTCTCTCAAATGCCATCCTGCACTTCAAACTGGAGGATCTCGATCCTCATGACACCCGTTTGCGGATGTCGTCCTTGGCCTTCTCCCAGTCAGAAAAATGCGCCGCGCCCGAGGCGATCCGGCGCTCGCGC
>JAYSTZ010000038.1:0-4845 GCA_043719365.1 Verrucomicrobiaceae bacterium
CAGCCGGAGCCAGAGGGCGGACACGCCCGATGGAGCCTCCCCTCCGCTGCATGTGCCCGGCTGGAAGCCGGACACGGCACGCTGGAAGCGTGCGCTACCCCGCGTCAGCTTTCCCCTGAACTCCAATCATCTCTCTATTTCGGGCAGATGGTGTCACTGGTTTGGGCGACAAAGAAAACGTCATTGAGCATTGAGCATTGAGCCGCATTTCATCCATCGACTTTTGATGAGCCGATTTGAATGCTTTTAGCACACTGACCCGCTTTCCCTCTCGGTGGTGAAGAAACACGCGCTGACCTTTGTGACGGAGAAAACCAAATCCTCTGCCCGGGGACCATTCGACGATGCGGGCAGTGAGGGGTTTACCCATGGGCGCTGCGGACGGGCGCTCCTGGCGCCAAAAGCATTAGTGCTTTTTCTTTTTCTTATCGTCGTCGTTTGAGCGAATGCCGTTTTCGTACTTGTACTTCGCGACGGCCTCACGCTGCTTGTACTCAGCGGCCTTCTGCTGGTACTCCCACTGTTTCTTTTGGTCGTTCAAGTTCGCCTTATACTTCGCGCGATCGAGTTCCGCCTGATTCGAAGAAACTTTCTGCCGATACTGATACTGCTTCTTTTCCTGCTCGTAGTTGTAGCGAGCCTGCCGCTCTTTCCACTCGTTCTGCTGCTGGGCGGACTCCAGCTTCTGCTTGTTCCTGGCGTAGTTGTATTTCGCCTCGGCTTCCTTCTGGTTCTGCCCGGCCTTCCAGCGGGCGATAGCCTGCCGATTGCGGCTATACTGCTCGTCCGAGATATAAACGCGGTCTCGTCCGGAACTGTAGTAGTAGCGGTCGCTGTCGCGGTCGTGATGGCAGGCTCGACCGTCAATATAAATGACCTCCTGGGCGTAGCGCGAGCCTCCGTAGCCGTAGCTGCCGTAACTGTATGGACCGTAGTCATCCACATACGCGTTCCGGTAGGCCGGACGACCATACACGGCACCGTAGCCGCCTTCAGCGACGCAGCCCGTCATGATGGTTGTAGCGATTGCAGCGATGGAAAGTGCGATGATTTTGTTCATATTGTGTCGGTATTCGGAGCTTCAGACTCGCCTCAGTTCCGGATTATTCAAAACCTTTTTACGAACCGTAGCTGCTTTCCACGCGTTTCGCGACGTCGAGGTAGCCGTAATCGACTTCGTAGATTTGCTTCAAACAGTCGAGATACTCGTCCTTTTTTGCTAGCTTCTCGTAAACGAGCGCGAGCTTGTAGAGCATTTCCTTTTTAGTCGCGTCCATCACCAGCATCTCGCTGATGCCGCCCTTAAACGTCGAAACTGCTAGGTCATACATCGCTTTTTCCACGAAGCACTGAGCGAGGAAATTTGTCGCCTTCAGCCGGACGTTTGGATTCTGCTTCGCGCGTTGAAGCTCGGGGATTGCATCCGTGAAACGGCCCGCCCGCATGAGCACGTCGCCGTATTCAAAACGCAGGGCAAGGTCCGTCGGGTTGTCATCCACTCGCTTCTTGGCAACTTCCAGAAGAGTCGTCGCTCGCTCCATTTTCAAGCTGTTCAGTTCGTCCACATAAGGCAGCACTTCCGGGTGGGTCTTGTCCTCCACTCCGGCGAGCCATTCCTCCAAGGCATCCACCCGGCGGTCCGTCTTCTTCATTTTCAGATCATTGAACTTCCGCTGAATGTTCGGATCACTGTTGTTCAGAATCGTGTTGCTATGGCCGTAGTACCACACCGCGCTGTCGAGATGCGATTCGGTCTCCTCCGGCGTTTGACTTTCGGCGATAGAAACCTCGTAGAGCTGCTCGTAAAGCGACGCCATGCGTTTCGAATTATCGACGTGCTCCTGATTGGCTTCCCACTCGGGATAAAGGTCAGAGATCTGACTCGAAATTTGTTCCACCGTGCGTACAATCTTGCCCTTGTCTTCCAGCTTCTTTGTTTCGTCTTGATTCTTGATCAGGTCGCGGAAGCTCTTTGTTCCGCCAGTGCCTGCGCTGTCTTCCCAGCCGCCTTTTTTCATCGTGGCAGAAGCCGAGGAATCCTTGCCCTTCTTCTGGGCTTCGAGGTCCTTCGGGTTGACTTGAAGGATTCGATTGCAAATGGCGACGGCCTTATCGCTTTCTCCGAGGGAAATGTAGTGGTCCGCGAGCTGGTGCATGACCTTCGTGTCCTGAATGTTTGCACCGACGAGGGTTTCCAGCGCGAACGACGCCGTCTCGGGCATGTCAGCCTTTTTCGCGGCCTCAAACAGGAGTTGGTTTCCTGCGACACTCTTCGGATCGGTCGCGAGAGTCTTCTCGGCAATCTCGATCGCGGCGATCGGATCCTTTTTCAAAGTGCTGGACGCCGTGAGTCCAAGTGTGGTGCCGGCGAGTGAGAGTCCTGATTTCTTACCTTGCGTCGCAGCGAGTGCTGCGGCACGGACGAGCTTGCGCCCCTCTAAAAAATTCGGCTGCTCTTTCAGCACACTTTGCATGAGCTGAATGACGTATCCGTGGTTGCCAATCTCGTTCGCCTGGCGCGCCTTTTGGTAAAGGGCGCGCTGTCCGGGTGTAAGCTGAGTTTCTGAAGTTAATGCCATATAATGCGGGAATAAGGATTCGTAGCATCCATCTTTCTTTCTGACAATGGCTCTAACAGGTTTTTCTCCAACTTTACGCAGAATCCAGAGACAGCCCGCGAAAAACCACAGCCGTCAAACTACGCTCGCGTGTCAAAAATCCACTCGTTCGCGTTAAGCCAGTCCACCGTTCGCTCGATGCCCTGCTGAATCGTCAGTTGCGGCCTCCACCCGGTCGCGAGGATGCGCGCGGTATCCAGGAAAATGAACGGATTATCACCCACCCATCCACGCTGACCGCCCGTGAAATCCAGCCGCGGCGAGACTCCCATGCGAGCGCAAATCCAGCCGATCGAATCCGTCACCGCACAGTATTCCGAAGTCCCGAGATTGAAGGTCACCACACGCTGCCGGGCCTTTGCTGCGAGCCCCTCTTCCACTGTGTGAAGGAGTGCCGAGACGCAGTCACCAACATGCAGGTAACTCTTCCGCTGCGTGCCATCTCCGAGCACGCGGAGGTGGTCCGGGTGCTCGCGGAGTTGCTTGTAAAAATCGAATACGTGCCCGTGCGTGTAACGCTCGCCGAGGATAGAGACGAAACGGAAAATCGTCCCCTCAAATCCGTATCCCTCGCAGTAGGCCTGAATCAGGCCCTCGCACGCGACTTTTGATGCGGCGTAAAGCGACGTCTGGATCGGAAACGGCGCATCCTCCGGCGTGGGAGTGACCTCCGCCTCGCCGTAAACCGATCCGGTCGATGAAAACGCAATTCGCTTGATTCCATTCGCGCGCATCGCCTCCAGAACATTGAAAGTCGCGATCGTGTTTTGCTGAAGATCTCGCTCGGGATGATTGAGCCCGAAGCGAACATCCGCATTCGCGGCGAGATGGAAAACCGTGTCGCATCCCGCCATCGCCTTCGTCAGCGCGGGCGCATCGAGATTATCCCCGCGGACAAGCGTGAACGAAGGATGCAAAAGCGCCTTCGCGACAAATGCCTCCTGCCCGGTGCAAAAATTGTCCCACCCGACGACCTGCTTCCCTTCCGCAAGAAGCCTGTCTGCGAGATTGCTGCCGATAAATCCGGCCGCACCAGTGATGAAAACGCGTGTCATAATTCGAAAGCCACCAAGTTCGATCGGAACGGCCCAAATCCCAAGCCCGAATACTCCGTCCGGGCCTCACGTCCTTTTGGAAACATACCACGAAGCTCCGCAGGCGATACATGCTTCAGGTTTTCCTCATGGCTCCAATGATGCCAGCGCGTCTTCGCCATGAGCTGCCGGAAAAGCGGCACCGGCAGCCAGTGAACCAACGGCAGCGCGGTGTGATGTTCGATCGGAAAAAGTCGGTTCGGCACGGCGATAAAAACACGGCGACCCACACGGCAAAGCTCGTGGATAAACGCTTCCTGATTACGAGCACACCCGACGTGCTCGAGCACGGCGTTGGAATACGCGATGTCGAATTCACCGTCGCGAAACGGAAGCGGTTTCCCCACCTCGATGCGTTGGTGGCGGATTCCGGGATACGCCGCTACAATTCCGCGACCGTCGCCAAGGCTGGCGCAAACGATCTGCTCCCGGTGCGGATGCTTTTGCTCGAGCATATTGCTCTCCAACGTGATCTCATCCGAGACGCCGACATCCAGAATCGTGGTCGCCGCGGTCGGTCGCATCACATTCTCAAAAAGCCGGTAGTTCGCCTCGCGCGCACGACCCGAGAGGTTCTGAAGGAACGTGCTCTTCCCGGCATGTGCGTAGTAACTCCCGTCGCCTTGAGCCTGACTCATACGCAGACGGAGCTGGGGACCAGCGCCACGTCGCCGTCCGAGTGGGCTCGCTTGCGTTCCGTCTCCCCGAGCGGATCGATTTTCGAGAAGCGGAGTTTAATGCAAATCTTCAGCCACGAAATCGGATCGCGGAACATGGTCACTTTCTTGCCCTGCTTGAACGAGCGCGAGCGGTAGTTCACGGGAATCTCAATTGGCATGTAGCCTTTCTGAACGAGCCGGATGAGCAGTTCGTAGTCGAAGTCAAAACGATTGCACGCGAACCGCAGACCGTGAAGGCAATCGCGACGAAAGACTTTATACATCGTGAAAGGATCCTTCAGCTTCAGGCCAAAAAGAACGTTCACCAGTGTGGTGAAAAACCAGTGGCCGAAATTCAGGATTCCGCTCAAGCCCGCCTGACCCGAAAACTGCCGCATCTTCCACACGCTGCCGCTGTGGCGCGACCCGAGCACCAGAGCCTGACGCCCTGCAACCAACGGCTCCAACAGCGTA
>JAYSTZ010000371.1:0-1596 GCA_043719365.1 Verrucomicrobiaceae bacterium
TGCCGGGGCGGATTCCGTTTGGGTGGCTTTCCGGTGGCTGACGCCACCGGCTAATTTCCGCCGGCCCTCCGGGCCGGAGAAATGCGCGACATTTCGCGAAAAGCCCGCGTTTTGGGGGCTGGTGCGGCGCGCTCGTTTTTGTAGGCTGCGACGATGCGCCACGCACCGCTAACCGGAGAGATGAGGAACATCCGTCCCCAGAATTACCGGAAGAGGGGAACCAACTCATGGACCCGCTCGTGGCAGGTCCATTTCACATTCAAACGGCGAGACCCGGTGAGCGAGTCGTTTGCGTGGAGTCGTTACGGTGGAGAGGAGGCCTCTCGGCTCACGGCACAGCGCTTCCGAGACGCAATGGAGAGCGAGTTTGCGGCGTCGGAAATCGGATACGGGAAATTTGGCGACGTGGACCTCGATCCAGAGCACGGAATTTATCACTCTCCTGGGAAGAAAAAGACCCCGAACGGCGATCGCTTCTATCCTTATTGGTCGGCAGATTGGCCAGGCATCGATACGAAGATCGTCATCGAAAAATTTCCTGTGAAAAAGTATGGTGGCGAGGAGGCTGCGAAGGCCGCAGCTTTCGCGGCACGAAAAGCAGGATTGGACAATTATCTTTTCCATCTGCGACGAGGTCTGGTCCCACGGATGAAGTCGGCCAACGGCTCGGGCGAGAGTCAGCCCGCCCCATATACGCTCTTCATGCCGCCGACAAACCCGGACATCCCGCTGTGGCGCTACATGGACTTCACGAAGTTCGTCTCCATTCTTCAGAATGGCGGGCTTTATTTTCCGACCGTAGAGATGCTGGTTGACCCATTCGAAGGGTCGTATGCGCGAGGCAACGAAGAGTTTCGTCCGCGGGTTTACAAGCACTTGCCAAATCGCTTTCACCTTACCGCAAGTGAGATGGTCAAGCGCCTGCGTGGTCACGTCGCCGTTAGCTGCTGGCACAGCAACGAGCAGGAGTCAGCGGCAATGTGGAAGCTTTACGCGCTGACGCATGAAGCGGTGTGTGTGCAGACCACATTTCGCAAGTTGCAGGCAGCGATGGATCAGCAAGCGCGGGTCGGAATGGTTCGCTATGTGGACTACGAAAAAGGTTGGATTCCCGAGAGCAATCCGCTCGCGCCATTTCTCTACAAACGGAAGTCCTTCGAACACGAACGCGAGGTGAGGGCGATCATCGAGCCAACGGAGATGACAGCGCTGCTAATGAAGGCTAACGAGCCGACCGCATCATCGGGGCGATGGGTAAAGATAAACGTGGCAGAGACGATCGAGAAGGTGCTCATCGCGCCGAACGCATCGCCGTGGTTCCTGGAGTTGGTGCAGAAGGTAACCGCAAAATACGAGCATGGCGCGGTGCCGGTCGTGCCTTCGGTGCTCGCTCGCGCACCCTTTTACTAAACGAGCCCGCCTTTTCGCACTCGCGGAAGCCGACGAAGAAGATGCGCTCGCGGTGCTGGGGGACGACGCTCTGCGCGTCGATGATCTGGTGATAGACGGTGCAGCCGAGGGCGTCGGTGAGGGTGCGGTGGATGATGTCGAAGGTCTTGCCGCCGTCGTGGCCCTTGAGGTTTTTGACGTTCTCGA
>JAYSTZ010000372.1:0-8950 GCA_043719365.1 Verrucomicrobiaceae bacterium
CGTTGCGGGATTTAGAAATAACGCCGTTGGATTGAACGCCCGCTTGTTTTTGTTGAAAACTAACCCCGCCGCTACTCCGATTTCCGATTTCCGATTTCCGATTTCCGATTTCCGATTAACCATCACTCCAAAATTCACCATCAAAGCAAGACTCGAAGAATCATCACTGCGTTGGAAGTTGGGCTTCATTTACGTTGCTGCGCTAGACGAGCCCCAAACTCAGCGCAATAAAAATCTTCCGCTATTTTTTGCGTGCTGGATGCGCCCAAAGCAGGCGGGTCGCCTGCGCCACTAGCCCGAATTTCTCACACATGGATGAGACAGGCCGCAGCGTGTTTGGACTGTGAGAAGGCGAGGGCGCAAAAAGTCGGAAGCGCGGCGTAGCTCGACTTTTCAAAGTCGAGTCTGGACGTTCTCGACAGGGAGAACCTTCCCCAGTGAGGGCACCAAAACTCGACATTGGAATGTCGAGCTACGTTTTTGCGCCCGCGTCTGAGAAGGTCGGGGTAGTTGTCATTCGTCATTTGCCGTAGGCCACTGCCGCATCAAACAGCGGCGTCTCCTCGATGGGTTTGGGCAGGCCGTGGTTGTCGAGGTCTTGGAAGAAGCACGATTCGTAGCCCGTGTGACAGGCTCCACCGGTCTGCTCCACTTCAAACAGCAGCGTGTCTTTGTCGCAATCGACGGCCCATCGCAGCACGCGTTGGACGTTGCCGCTGGTCTCGCCTTTCACCCAGTATTTTTGCCGGGAGCGGCTGAAATAAACCATCATGCCTTTTTCTAAGTCATGCGGATGCTCGTGTCATTCATCCACGCCATCATCAGCACGCGTTTGCTTTTCGCGTCCTGCACGATGGCTGGGATGAGACCGTCTGAGTTGTATTTGAATTGGCTGATCATGTGATTGGTTGAGAAATGAAAATGGCCCGAGATTCGCGTTTCGGAATCATCGGGCCTTGGTGGCTTCGGCGCACAGTGGCGACGACCGCTCCGCTCGTAAGCGGAACCGGCCCGTCAAAAATGCCACCAATGCCAGAAAGAATTCATCTGGCTCCGAGATACGCGGTGTGGCACGCGGAGAAAAGGGAAAAGTTTGGCGATGGCACTTTCGCCAGAGTCTGCCATGCTCGCTCATCTCACCCTTTTGACGCAGTGCGCACCTCATTTCTTTCACTCCTTCTTTTCATAACGCTCGGATATTCAGCCCGTTCACAAATCGTCGTGGCCGGAAAGGAGTATTCGCGCGCGGCAAACGAGCTCGGGAAGAAGGGCGAATGGGTGCTTTATCCCAAAGGCGCACCGCAGGCGGAGGGCTATCGCCGATGGCTCACGAAGCGGGTCTTGGTGGAAACGGACGCCGGGGCAAATCTCGCGGGTGTCGCCGGAGTCGTGACTGTCGAGCCGCGCGGAAAGTATTCCGTGGTGACCCTCGCGGGCGGTCCCGAAGGGGCGCTGGATGGAGCTGCGAGGCTTGCGAAAGTTGCGGGCGTCAAATCCGCAGAGCCGATGCTCGCTCGGCAGCAGTATCGGCGTTTTGTGCCGAACGATCCTCTTTTTTCCTACAACGCGGCGAATCCCGGTTACCAATGGCACTTGCGGAACACAGGGCAAAATGGTGGGACGGCTGGCATCGATGCAAACGTGGTGACGGCATGGGATTCTTGGAAAGGCGCGGGCATTCGAATCGGCATCGTCGATGACGGGATGGAGGTTTCGCATCCCGACCTCGCGCCGAATGCGGATACGGTGAATGACCGTGATTTCAACGATCTCGACAATGATCCATCGCCTGGAGCGGGTGATTTCCACGGCACCGCCTGCGCGGGTGTTGCTGCGGCGCGTGGGAATAATGCGCTCGGCGGAACGGGTGCTGCGCCGGAAGCGATACTCGTGGGAATGCGGCTGATTTCGGGGCCGACGACGGATGCCGACGAGGCGGATGCGTATGCGTGGCGGAAGGACATTATCGCGGTGAAGAGCAATAGCTGGGGTCCGTTTGACGGCGGGTTTGGCATGGGTGGGCCGGGGCCGCTCGGCGTGGCCGGGCTGGCGGATGCGACGTCCACGGGGCGCGGCGGGCTGGGCACTGTGTTCGTTTGGGCGGCGGGAAACGGGAATCAAAGCGGGGATGATTCCAACTTCGACGGCTGGGCTAACTCGCCGTACGCGATGGCCGTATCGGCGATCAATGACGTCGGTCGGCAGGCCTACTACAGCGAACCGGGCGCGAACATTCTCGTGTGCGCTCCATCCAATGGCGGCACGCAAGGTGTGACGACGACGGATCGTGTCGGCAGCACGGGCTACAACGCGGGCGGAGGAGGGGACTACGCGAGCGCGGATTTTACTCGGACATTTGGCGGAACATCGTCGGCGACGCCGCTCGTTTCAGGAATCGTGGCGCTGATGCTTCAGGCCAATCCGGCGCTGAGCTATCGCGATGTGCAGGAAATTCTCGTGCGCACTTCAAAGAAAATCGACGAAGACAACGGCGGCTGGCGCACCAACGGCGCGGGTTTTCGTTTCAACGTAAAGTATGGTGCCGGGCTCGTGGATGCGACTGCCGCGACGACGATGGCAACCGGTTGGACGCCGCTCGCCGCGTTGCAAACCCGCTCCATCTCAGCTCCGGCGCTCGCGCTGGAGATTCCCGATGGCAGTGGCGCAGGAGTCTCTCATACGTTTGCCGTGGCTGCGGTGGACAGCCTTCGTGTTGAGCATGTCACCGTGCATGTGAACGCGACTCATCAATATCGTGGCAATCTCGAATGGTGGCTCACGTCGCCGAGCGGTATGACTTCCCGCCTTGCGCGTTCGCGGCTCAACGACAGCGGCGCGAATCTCGACTGGACGTTTATGAGCACACACTTTTGGGGCGAGCGCTCCGAGGGAAACTGGACGCTCCGAGTCGTGGACCCGACTGTGGGGGACGTGGGCACGCTCGATGGTGCGACGATTGCGTTTTACGGCGCTCCGGTTACCGGGCCGTTGCCGGTGCCGGTGATCACGAGCAGTCTCGGAATCGCGTTCCGCGAAGGCGCGGTGGCCAGTCAGCAAATCACGGCGTCCAATTTCCCCACGGCCTACGACGCGGTCGGTCTGCCGCCGGGCGTGACGGTGAATACTTCGACTGGTGTAATTTCCGGCGAGCCGACCGGCGGCGCAGGCATTTACTTTGGTTCGATCAGCGTGACGAATGCGACGGGCACGACGACTGAATTTGCCATATTCCAAGTGCTCGGAGCGGATCCCGCGCTTTCCGCAGCGGTCGAGTTGCCAACGTCCGATAAAATCGTGCCGTTCGGCGACGGGACTTGGTTTTCGCAAACCGTGACGACGCACGACGGTATCGACGCAGCCCAGAGCGGGCCGATTGCGCACAATGAATTTGCGGGGATGGAGATGACGGTGAATGGCCCGACGACGATTTCTTTTAAATGGAAAGTGTCGTCTGAGGCGGGATACGACTACCTCATCTTTGTCGTCGATGGAATCATTCGCGGTTTCATCAGTGGCGAGCAGGATTGGGCGACGGTTACGTATTCCGTCGGACCGGGCGCACACAATGTGGACTTCGATTATTTCAAAGATGAAATCATCGCTGTCGGCCAGGATGCCGGCTGGATCGATGAAGTGGTGCTCACTCCCATCACCACTGCGCCTGTCGTTACTGGTGCCACTGCGAGCGCATTTGCGGGCGTTCCGTTCCGCTACCAAGTTACCGGCACGAACGCGCCGACGGGCTTCTCGGCGGTCGGACTTCCTGCGGGACTCGCGATTTCGCCCACGACGGGACTCATCACCGGCACGCTTCCGGTCATCGGCACGCACGTCGTGACGATCGAGGCGACGAACGGCTTTGGCACAGGCACCGCGACGCTGACTGTAAACGTCGGCTCTTTATCCGACGGCCTCGCCGCCGCAGTCGATGCACCGGGGCAGACGTTCGTCACAACGGGTTCCGTGCTTTGGGGGCCACAAACGCTTTACTCCCACGATGGACAGGACGCAGCGCGCAGCGGAGCTATCGGAGATCTTTCGCAGAGCGTCATGACGACTCAAGTGCAAGGCCCGGCAAAAGGTTCGTTTTATTGGGGCGTTTCGTCGGAGGCGACTTACGACTATCTCCGCTTCTACATCGACGATGTTGAGCAAGCTGCAATCGAAGGCGAAGTGGGCTGGACGCTCCGCACATTTACGGTCCCTGCGGGCACACACACGTTGAAGTGGGCGTATATCAAAGACGACTTCGTTCGCTCCGGTCTCGATGCCGGTTTTGTCGATCAGCTCACCGTCATTCGAGATGCGGATGGCGACGGTTTTTATGCCGATGCGGAGGCTTACTTTGGCACCAGCGACAATAATGCGAACGCCTCGCCGCATGCGGTAGTTTCGTACGGAGTTGGTGGTGCAGCGCTGGAGTTCCCGAGTGTGCCGGGGAACACCTATCGGGTGGAACGAAGCGACGACTTGATATTGTGGACCCCGGTGACCGTGACCGCGACCGCGACGACGACCATCTACACCGACCCTGGCGCACTCACGGTTCCGAAGCGTTTTTACAGGGTTTCGCAACCATAGCCGCGAGAGGGCTTCTATTCGTCCACCGCTGTTTCTAGCAGTTTCACGTTTTTCTCGAAGCAATCCGGGCAGATCCCGTGGCTGAAATTGCTGCCGGTCTGCTTGGCAATGTAGCTTTCGACGCCCTGCCAGTAGTTCTCATCGTTTCGCACTTTTTTGCAGTACATGCAGATTGGGATGAGATCTTTCAGCACTTTAATTTGTCGGGTGAAGTCGATGATGCGCTCGGCGACGCGCAGTCGCATCATGACGCCCTCCCGGTCGAGCGGTTTTGTCAAAAAGTCATCCACTCCCGATTCCATGGCTTTGCGAAGATTTTCGCGGCCCGTGTGAATTGCGGTCAGCAGGATGAAGTAAGTGTAGTCGGTCTTCGGGCGGGCCCGCACTTTCTTACACAGCTCCAGTCCGTCTAGCTCCGGCATCATCCAATCGCTGACGATGACGCGCACCGGGTCTCTGTTGAACTGTTCCCATGCAGCCGCGCCATTCACCGACACGATGACTTCATACCCCGCGTTTTCTAAAGTGACCTGGAGAATGGTTGCAGACACCGCGTCGTCCTCGGCGATTAAGATTCTCATGCAGTCACGCCTCCCAGCTCGGGCTCCAGTGCGATTCGCACATCCTCGTATTCGCGCTCCACATCCGCGAGAAAGGCGGACGCTTTGGCAAAGTCCCCGTCACTTGCAGCGGCCTCCAAACGTGCGCAGGCCTCGCTCATTCCGTCCGCACCGAAGTTTGAGCAACTGCCCTTTAACAAGTGCGCCTCCCTCGCGAGATCCGCACGATTGCGGGACTCGAGGGCGATGCGGGCATCTGTGATGACTCCGGGAGTGTTATCCAAAAAGAGACGAACCAGCCGCGAGAGCATGGTCCGGCCTCCTTCGGGTTCAAGTTCCCGAAAGCCGTCGAGCGTTGCAAAGTTTACTGCTTTTGAACGGGCGACACCGCCCTTCGCCTTTCCGTGAATGATCGCCCACCGCTCGATCGCGGCGGCCAGTTCCTCGGTCCTCACGGGCTTGGAAAGGTAATCATCCATTCCCGCTTCGAGACAGCGCTCGCGATCCCCGGCCATCGCATTCGCGGTGATCGCGACAATCCACGCGCGCCGGGCACCGCTGGCTTCATTCAGCCGAATTTGGCGGGTTGCTTCGTATCCGTCTTTTCCGGGCATCTGGCAGTCCATGAAAATGATGTCGTAGTCGGTCTGCGCGGCGGCAGCAAGTACGGCATCACCATCCGGCTCCAAACGGACGGTGTGCCCGAGCTTCTGGAACTGGTAGCTCATGATCTTTTGGTTCACCGGGCTGTCCTCAGCCACGAGAATGTTGAAGCCCGCTCCGACATCTAGGGACATCGGTTCGCGCTCGCGGGGATCGGAGGCCGCCGCCGGCGAACGTGTTCCCTTGGCTGCGGCACCGACCGTCGCAGACCGCTGGAATCTTGCGGAAAACCAGAACGTCGAGCCGTGCCCCCGCTCGCTTCGGACGCCAATTTCGCCGCCCATTTGCGCGATGAGCCGCTTGCTGATCGCGAGCCCGAGTCCCGTGCCTCCATAGCGGCGTGTGGTTGAACCGTCGGCCTGCACGAACGCCTGAAACAGCTTCTCTGCCTGCTCTTGGGAGATTCCGATGCCCGTGTCGGTGACGCTGAACATGAGAAGCACTTCCGTTCCTACCGACTCCCTGATTTCCACGTTCACAGAAATGCTGCCTTCCTCGGTGAATTTCACCGCATTCCCCACTAGATTCGCCAGCACCTGTCGCAGTCGCCCGGGATCGCCCCGGAGGCCCTCCAACAGTCCCGGCGCGACGTTCGCGTTCATCTTCAGGCGTTTTCCGACAGCCTGCCCGGCGAAAAGATCCACCACTCCCGAGACGACATCGTTCGGATTAAAATCAATCTCGTCGAACGTCATCATGCCCGCCTCGATCTTCGAGAAATCGAGGATGTCATTGATGATCTTCAGCAGGGCCTCCGCGCTTTCGGAAATCGTACGCGTGAAATCGTGCTGCCGCTGGGACATCTCCATGTCCAAGAGCAGCCCCGTCATCCCGATGATTCCGTTCATCGGCGTGCGGATTTCATGGCTCATGTTTGCGAGGAATTCGCTCTTCAGCCGCGCTGATTCGATCGCCGCGTCGCGCGCCATCGACATCGCCTGCTCGGCTTCCTTTCGGGATGTGATGTCTTCGATCGCGCCCTCGTAATAGACGACCTGCCCTTTATCGTTCCGCACACATCGGGCGTGCTCCGAGATCCAGATGATCTCGCCGTTTTTGCGATACACTTGCGAGACAAAGTCTGACACGGAACCTTCCCTCTCAATGCGTTCGGTAAACTCCCTGCGACGATCTTTGTTCACGTAAATTTGATCCCATATATCGTGGACCGATGTCATCAGGTTCTCCGGGGTTCCATACCCGTAGATGTGGGCCAGCGCCGGATTCGCATTGATAAATCGTCCCTCCACCGAGGTCTGGAAAATTCCTTCGATGGCGTTTTCAAAAATCTTGCGATACTTTTCTTCCGCAGTCCGGATTTCCTGCTCGGCCTGCTTAAGCGGGCTGATGTCCTGCATGGTGCAGCGCAATCCTGAGATGCCATCCGTGGAGCCAGTCATCAGTCGATCCGTCACAAGCGCCGGGACCAGAGTGCCATTTTTTCGGCGGAATGTGCATTGGTAACCCTCTCCGAGTTGCACGACTCCGCCCAGTTTCTCCGCCACGGATTCCCGGACTTCCTTTGTTTCCAATACGAACTCCCAAACCGGACGCCCGACCATTTCATTCAGCGAATAGCCGAGCAGCGCCAGTTCCGTCTTGTTCACGCGGGTGATTCGTCCGTCCATGTCCAACTCATGATAAGCCACCGGCGCATCGTCGAAGAGATCGCGGAACTGTGATTCGCTCAGCTTCAACCCTCGTTCCGCCCTGCGCTGCTCGCGGATGTCCACCCCGATTCCGCCAAGGAGCGTGCGCTCCGGAGTGACGATGGGGAACTTGACCACCAACCATTCGTACTCCTTCCCATCGCCGGTCGTTACCATCTCGATCTGCTGCGCTGCTTTGTTCGTTGCAAGAATTCGCCGGTCGTATTCCATCACCGCGCGCGCCGACTCCAGCGGCAGCCAGTCGAAGTCGTTTTTCCCTTCCATCTCCTCCTGCGAAGTGCTGAACGCGTCGGCCATCACTTGATTGATGAACAGCATCCGGCCCGTGTCGTCCTTGATAAAGCAAAGCGTCGGACTGTGATTCATGAACGCAAGGAAACGCTCCTCGGAATCCTTCAACGCCCGCTCCGCGAACCTCCGCTCCGAAAGATCGTTCCACGCCGCGAGCAGCATCTGCCGCCCGTTCATCGTCACGGGTGTCAGCGCAATCTCCACCGGGAATGCCTCGCCATCGTGCCGGAGTGCGATCCATTCATGGCGGAAATGACCCATTTGAAATGCCAGTTCCCGGATTTCTTCCATCCTCGCCGAGGTGAGCGAGCCGTCGGCCTGCTCGACAGGCGAAAGCTCCGTGGCGGGCATCGAAAGAAGGTCGATCTTTGAGGGATATCGCAGCATCTCCACCGCCGCATGATTGCAGTCCACAATCTGCTCCCCGTCGAGCACGAAGTGTCCGATGGAAGAGTGATCGAAAAGCACACGGAACATCTCTTCGGAAGAAACCTGGTCCGAAACGTTCCGCAGCACCGCCAGCAGACTTCCTTCGCTCCCCCTTGAATCCTTCAGTGGAGTGATATGGACGTCGAAACTCAGCGTCACATCCGCATTTACCCGACACGAACCACGAAAATAACCCACCCCGCCCGCCAGGGTCGTCCGCACGACCATATCGGAAGTTTTTTGATCCTCGCCCGCCCACAAATCCCTCCACTGCTGCGACTGTGAAGGCTCCAGGCCCAAGTCTTGAAGCAGTATCAATCCGGGGGAATTCAGCGCGACCATCATTCCGTCACTATATAGAATAAACGCCGCATCACCAAACCCGTCGATGAGGCGCTCCCGGATATCCTCAGATGCGGTATATTCATCTCTGAGTTCGCTGAAGGCCGCCCGTTCCTTGCGGAAAACAGAAAGCGCGAAACAGACCATCAGCGCTACGATTGCGGCCCCCAAGGCCACCGCCCAATGAGCGGGCGCCGCGGGCAGCAGAAAGACCGCCGCCGTCATGGAGGCGAGGACAGTCAAAAGCACTGCGCCAGCGATTAAAAAATTACGTTCGGAGTTTATGTTCATCCGGGGCTTAATTCGGAGATCTCTTGCGAAAGCAGGAAGCGGACCCTTCTGATAGTCCCAAATGCAAGGGTTGTACTTCGTAGGGGATGTGTAATTTGCGTGTGCTGGGTGGGTCGCTCTGCG
>JAYSTZ010000373.1:0-3691 GCA_043719365.1 Verrucomicrobiaceae bacterium
CACCAAATCCCCGCGCGAGAACTAGCGCGCCGATTGCAAGCACGAGGGCAAATGCAGCGGTGAGCCTCGGCCCGCGCGCGAAGAAAAGGCACCAGTCGCGGTGGAGCTCCTTCATCCAGCCAATCCACGCAGGCTCGGCGTGCTGCTTCGCGCCACCGAGCAGCATGAGGCAAAGCGCCGGAGTGACCGTGAGTGCGACGGCGAGCGATGCCAGCGTGGAGAGAATAAATGCGACACCGAGCGGCGCAAAGAAGCGTCCTTGCAAGCCCGACATCGTGAGCACCGGAAGGAACACGACACACACAATCAGCGTCGCATACACAACTGCGCCGCGAACTTCGATGGAGGCATCGAGGACGACCCGGGCGATCGAACGCGGCACGGCGAGCGACGCATTCTCGCGCAGCCTGCGGAGGATGTTTTCCACGTCGATGATTGCGTCGTCCACGACCACGCCGATGGCCACGGCGAAGCCGCCGAGCGTCATCGTATTCAGCGAAACGCCGCACCAATCCAGCACGAGCACCGCAGTGAGCAGCGAGAGCGGGATACTCAAACACGAGATGAGCGCCGTGCGTAAATCGAGCAGGAAAAGCAGAAGCACGATTCCCACGAGCGTGCCGCCGATGAGCAGCGAGTGACCGACATTTGCGAGCGCCGTCTCGATGAACGTGGCGGGGCGATGCAGGCGCGGGTAAAGCGTGATGCCGTTCTTTGCAAAGGCGGGCTTCATTTGCTCGAGCGTGTGTTCCAGCGCATGAGTGACGGAGAGCGTGTTCGCGCCGTATTGGCTGCGGAGTGTGAGGAGCACGGCCGGTTTCCCCATCACGAGTGTGTCGCCGAATTTCGGCTCGGAACCAAGGACGACGGTCGCGACATCGCGGATGCGGACGACCGGTGTGCCTTTGCGCACGACGACTTCACCAAGCTCGGCGGGCGTGAACATCTGGCCGTCGGTCTGGATGACGACGCGCTGCGACGGCGTATCGACAAATCCAGCCCCGCGCACGCCGGTCGCGGCCTTTGCGGCGTCGAGGATGTCGGTGACGGTGAGATCAAATGCGGCGAGTTTTTCCGGAAGCACCTGCACTTGGAGCTGCTCCACTTCCCCGCCAAAGACGTTCGTTCCGGCGACGCCGGGGACTGCGAGCAGGCTTGGTTTCAGCGTCCAGTCCGCGAAGGTCCGCAGCTCGCGCGGCGTGAGCTTGTCGGAAATCATGCCGACCTTCAGCAGGTCCATGGTCGAGGAAACGAGCGGCGACATCGTGGGCGCGTTCACGCCGTCCGGAAGCTGCCGTGCGAGCGTGCCGAGGCGCTCGGAGAGAGCCTGACGCGCGAGATGGATGTCGGCGGTGGGTTTGAAAACCGCTGTAACCACGCACAGTCCCTGAATGCTTTCCGATCGCACCGATTCGAGGTCCGACGCACCGTTCACTGCATTCTCCACGGGCCGCGTCACGAGTGTCTCGACCTGCTCCGGCGAGAGTCCTGGGGCCTCCGCTTGAATGGTCACCTGCGGCTGCACAAACTCGGGGAACACATCGAGCGAAGCCTGCGAGGCCACGAATCCGCCCCAGCCGAGAAGCACGAGCGAGAGCGCCAGGACGATGCCACGATGACGCAGCGAAAGGCGGACGATTGCCGTGAGCATCTACTCCTCCTCCGCGGAACCAGCCGCCGCTTTCATTTCCTCCGAGAGTAGCACCTGCGCCCCCGTGACGACGATGAGATCATCGGCCTTCAGCCCGCCGTCCGCCGCGCTGATGAACCATCCTTTTTCCACCGGCGAATCGAGATTGATGGGCTTGCGCACGAACTTCTCCGACTCCTCCTGCACAAAAACCCACGTACGCCCGTCATGCCGCAGCACAGCCGCGCGCGGCAGCAAAAATCCCGGACGCGGCTTCTCCCAAAGTTGCAGCCACGCGGTGAGCGCCATGCCGGGGCGCAGCGGAAACGGCGGCTTCTCCACGAGCATCACAAACCCTTGCGCCTGCGTCTTCGGATCGGCGTCGGCAGATGGCGAAACTTGCGTCGTTTCGATCGGCTGTGACTCGCGTCCCATCACGAGCAATCGCGCTGCGCGGGGCGCATCGGTGAGCGCATCGCCGGGCATCAAGTCGGCGCGGACGAGCGCCGCGTCCCCGCGAACCAATGCGTCGATGAATGCGCGGCGTTTGGTGGCATCGCCCGCCGGCAGCGCTGTGCCCCATTGGAGAGTCGCCTGACGCCGCAGGCTGTTCGCCTTGATTACATCAGCCCGGAACTGCGCCTCCGCAGTCTCGAACGCTTTGCGCGAAGTGTTTTCACCCGCGGCGAGCAGCTTCTGGTTGCGCTCAAATTCCGCACGGGAAGCAGAGACGGCAGCATCGGCGGAGGCAAGGTCGCCATCGAGCGCGACGAGCGGCGACGGATCCAGCACCCGGCCGAAAGCGACACGACGGGGTGCGAGCTCGGCTTTCTCCGGCTCCGCCATCTCGACGCCGACAGCCTTCCACTTTTCCTTTTCGAGCATCACGACAAAATCCTCGTGCTCGGGCTCCGCGTCCGCGCCCTCCGCTGCCGGTGGTTCTTTGGGATGATCCGCTTCTGCTTCATGCTTTGCCTTGAAGCCGCGCCAAAGCGCCCACGAAAGGACGGCGAGCGAAATGCCGATGATGATAAAGTGTGCGGCTTTTTTCATTCGGCGATTATCGGAACCCGCAGAGCGCGCGCGAGTCGATGGTAACACGAGGTTTGGGACAGCATTCAGCGAATCTGATTGTCCTCGAGCCCTCTCGCAAGCCTGCGCTTGATCTTATCGAATCTGTAAGTTTTTTTCGGGACTCACGCCGCGCCGTTTGATGTCGCCACGTTGTCGCTGTGTAGGTTCGGACTCTTGCCAAAGCTCTCCGCAACGCTCGGGATCGGCGTCGGGTTGCTGTTTCCGAGGACGTCAGTGGTTTGGTTGCTTTCTTCGCGGTTGCGGAATTTCACGCCGACGAGCTTCGAGACGCCGTGTTCTTCCATCGTGACGCCGTAGAGCGCGTCTGCGCGTGCGATGGTTTTCTTGTTGTGGCTGATGACGACGAATTGGCTCTGTCCCACGAAGCGATCGAGGATTTTGATGAACCGGTTGATGTTCGATTCGTCGAGCGGCGCGTCCATTTCGTCGAGGACGCAAAAGGGCGACGGCTTCACCATGTAGATCGAGAAGAGCAGCGAAACCGCAGTCATCGTCTTTTCTCCGCCGGAAAGCAGTGTGATGCTGGTGAGCTGTTTGCCGGGCGGCTTGGCGATGATTTCGATGCCGCATTCGAGCGGGTCGGCTTCATCGGTCATGATGAGATTTGCGGTGCCGCCGCCGAAGAGTTCCTTGAACATTTCTTGGAAGTTCGTGCGGATTTTTTCAAACGTCTCGGCGAATAGCGTGCGTGTCGTCTGGTTGATCTTATTGATGACATCGAGCAACTCGTTTTTCGCTTTTTCGGTGTCGTTGATCTGCGTTTCGAGGAACGTGTTGCGCTGTTCGAGTTCCTCGTATTCGGCGATAGCGTCCATGTTGACGGGCCCCATGCTGGCGAGCCGGGTGTCGAGCTCGCGGACGAGGATTTCCACGCGGTTCCAGTCGAGACTCTCGTTGGTAAAAACGGGCGTCTCGGGTGCTTCTTCCACTTCCTCCACAACTTCGGCAACGGGTGCTTCTTCGCCT
>JAYSTZ010000374.1:0-1594 GCA_043719365.1 Verrucomicrobiaceae bacterium
TCTTCGGTTTCCTCGCCGGGTTTGCCGACCACTTTACTGGCGCACCGAGCTATCGCGATGGACACGCGCCTTTCACGAAATTCGGCCCGGACTACTACAGCAGCGATGCTTTTACTGAACGTGCGATTTCGTTTGTGAAAAGCGAAGCGACGAAGCCGTTTTTCCTCTATCTGAGCTTTCAGGCTCCGCACAATCCGCTGCAAGCACCCGCCGCCGAAATCGCGAAATATCGCGGTAAATACCTGGCCGGCTGGCAGGCGGTGCGCGAGGGCCGGTTCCGGCGGCAGAAGGAATTGGGAATCGTCGCCGCCGACGCGACGCTCCCGGAGTATCCGCAAAATCTCCCCGCATGGACCTCGCTCACCGATGCGCAGCGCGACCTCGAAGACCTGCGCATGGCCGTCTATGCAGCGATGGTGGAGCGAATGGACGCGGGAATCGGCAGGCTCGTCGAGGCGCTAAAGCAATGCGGCAAGGCGGACAACACGCTCATCCTTTTCATGAGCGACAACGGGCCGGATTCATTTTCCGTCGTCGATGCTGCGATGCTCAAAAAAGGAATCCTACCCGGCGACCGCAGCTCGAATTGGCAATCCGGCACCGGAGCAGCCTACGCACACGCGACGCCGTGGCGGCTATACAAGATCAGCCAGCACGCGGGTGGAATCACGAGCGGCGGAATCGCGTGGTGGCCGGGCGCGGCCGGGAAAGCAGGGCGCATCGAGAACAGTCGCGTTCACATGGTCGATGTGCTGCCGACGTTTCTCGAAGCCGCAGGCATCGCGCCGAACGGTGTGAAAGCGGGCGAGTCGTTTCTCCCGCTCGTAAAAGGCGACGCGTGGAAGCGTAAATCGCCGCTCTTTTTCCAATACATGGATAACCGCGCGCTCCGAACAGACGAGTGGACGCTGACCGAAGTCGATGGCGCAGGCTGGGAGCTTTTCCGCGCCGACACCGACCCCATTGAAATCAACAACGTCGCCGCGAAGAACGCCGATATCGTCGCGACACTCGACGCGCAATGGCTCGCATGGTGGCGCAGCGAGAGCGGCAAGCGCGACTACACGCCGGAATCCACGCTGGGCAGCCCGCATTACAAGCCACAAGGAGATCGCGGCTCGGGGGCTATTTATGTTCCAAGCGCAATGCCTTCTGCGCTATCGGACCGGTATCCCATTTCCAAATCACCATGAACATCATCCGCCTGTTTCTATCATTGCTGCTCCTCGCCTGCGCAACGGCCCACGCTGCTGATGCCGCAAAGCCAAACATCATCCTCATCATTTCCGACGACCACGGATTCACTGACTACGGATTCATGGGGAGCAAGGATGTCGCGACGCCGAACATCGACCGCATGGCCTCGCTGAGTCTCCTCTACACACGCGGCTACGTCATGCCCGTTTGCTCGCCGTCGCTCGCGTGCCTGCTGACTGGCAAACTTCCGCATCAACACGGCATCACGGGCAATGATCTGGTGAAAGCTAAGGCCCCCGCCGACAAAAAGCGCGACCCGCTTGCGCATCAGCTCTTGAGCAATTCGCTGACGTTGCCGAAAGCGCTCACCGAAGCGGGCTACCTCACTTTTCAAAGC
>JAYSTZ010000375.1:0-1593 GCA_043719365.1 Verrucomicrobiaceae bacterium
CTCGGCGTAGATGTAGCCGAGGCTCGCGTGCCAGCCGTTCGTCCACGAGCGCGTCACGCCAGCTTGGTAAAGCCAATTCGAGCGCCAGTGAAAGGGCACGCTCACCGTGTCCGCGCCCTGCCGATGCACGGTCAGTTCGTTCAGCGCGTTCCAGTCCGTCCACTCCGCGCCGATTTCCAGATTCCAACCGGGCGCGGGCCGGAACGAATAGCCGAGCGTCACAAACTGCGGGAAGCGCAGACTCCCGTTTGCATCCTGCTCCGACTCCATGCCGGGCACGCGGAACGGGCCGCGCGGCGTCGGCACCGTGAAAGGCTTCGTCCGCACCGAAGTATGCCCGCTCAATTCCACTTCCGTCCCGCTATGATAGCGGACGCCAAACGAATGATGTTCCGTCGGCTGCCACAGCACCCCGGCGTTGAACCCGTAGCTCGTGCCCGCCCCGCGCAGCTTGAATTCATCGCCTTCCTGCACGATGCCCCGGCTCAATTCCACCTCCGCGTAGTTGATCGTCGCGCCGAGGCCGAGCGACAGCGTCGGCGTCGCCTGCCACGCCACCACGGGATTGACCGTGAGGTATTCGATCTTCGCCAGCTTCACCGCCGTGCGAAAGGGCGCGTCGTCGGGATACTTCGCCGTCAGGCCAAAGGGCGCATAAACCCCGAGGCCAAAGCTGAGCGGTAAATTCTTCGGCGTCCATGTTGCGTAAAGCTGCGGAACCACAGTTTCGCGGCTTCGATTCTCGGTATGCACTCCATTCGCGGCGTCCGCTTCCGCGCGCACGCTGACGGCATACGCGCTGGCGCGGAATTGCACACCCTTGAGTTGAGTGATCCCCGCCGGGTTGTAGTAGATGGCGGAAGGATTGTCGGCAGTGGCCGTGAAGGCGTTGCCCCGCGCGGTCGCGGCGGCGTCTTGATCAACAACGCGAAAACCAGCGCCCGCGAAAACGAGCTGCGGCATCGCGCACGCCAGCAGGATCACGAGAAAAAGAGCCGCGCGCCCGCTCCCACATCCGTCCTTCCTCCCGCCATGCGCCGCGTGTAGCCTGCGACCGTGAACAGTCCGCTTTCCACCACCGCCCGCGCCACCGACGAGCGGCACATTGAGCTGACCCAGCCGTTGCCAAGCGTGCCCGCTGCGCCGTTCCGCGTCCTGCTTTTTCTCGACACACCATCCCCGCTGCCGGCCAGTGATCGCGTGGCCGACTTCCTCGCCTGGGCGGGCCGTCCGCGCCCCGGAGTCGGCCTGCGCGACGCGGGGCGCGACACGATCTACGAAGACTGACCGCCGATGGCGCGTAGTTCAGCGTGGTGTTTCGCCCTGTCCAATCGCTGATCCCCGTCAGCCGGTTGCGCTCGTCGTAGGTGTAAGTCACCGTCTTGCCCGCCTCGTAAGTCAGCGAAGTCAGGTTGCCGTTGTTGTCATATCCGTAGCCCAGCGTGTGGCCGCGCCCGTCATTGTAGCTCGTCACCCGATTGAGCGCGTCGTAGGTGCGCGTTTGCGTGACCCCGCTTTGCAGGACGGTCAGCACGTTACTGTTGCCATCGTAACCGTAGGTGATCGTCCCCACGCCATCCGCCCGCGTCGCCA
>JAYSTZ010000376.1:0-1590 GCA_043719365.1 Verrucomicrobiaceae bacterium
CTCAAAGCCGGCGAGCGCGTGCGCATCATCGACAGCAAAGGCGAAACCCTCGCCGAAGTCCTCGAAGTCAAAGAAAGCGCATTCCGCACCGCCGCCCTCCCGGAAGGCGGCCAGGTCTTCGTCTATGGCCGCGAAGTGAAAGACTTCCACACCGTCGACTACGACGCCATCTCCATGCTCAACGTCTCCGCCACTCAGGAACTCGCGCAAAAAGTGGAAGCCAGGGACGCCCAACTCGCCGCGCTCAAAGTCGAGATCGCCGCGCTCAAAGCCGCCAACACCGCCCTCGAAACCGGCATCGCCGCCCGCCTCGCCAGACTCGAAGCCGCCGCCTCATCCACCGTCACCACCGCACCGGTGACCAGCGCCGCCATCGAGGCGAAATAAACACTGCCGCAGGCGCACTTCAAAGAGCGCGCGTCGTTTATGAGGCAACGGCGCAACTCGAAGTGCGCCTGCGGCGTCTGTCTTTAACCTGAGCCCCGCTTTTGAAGCGCAAGGGAGCGGCGACACTCTTGTCGCCGACGGCGGGGCAACAGGCTACGGCGCGCTGTCGGCGACAAGAGTCGCGTCGCGTTGTTCACGTAGAAACCGCCGGAAACTTCCGACCACGGGTCGGTCGCCCCAACATCGGTGGAATCCTGGATCGCGTAGGTGAGGCCGCTGATGACGGGGCGTTTTGTGAAGGTGAGGGTGTTGGCGGTGGGCGTTCCGACGGCGGCGTTTGGGACCGTGGGATCGTGGCCAGCCACGGCGTATTCGACAAGGTTGCGGATGCCGTCGTTGTCGGCATCATCAGTCGGGCCGCGCTTGTTCGCCGCGATGCTGAGTTGAGCATGTCGTGCAGTTCGCTTCCTTAGTGGCTGCCAAGTCCTACGGCAACACGGATTATTATTAATCGTGAATTCGCTCAGTTTGATAAAATATTTGCTGTTATTGCCTTCCCACAGACTGTCCGGACTTCCCGATGACCTTTTATTGATTCCGCAGTTAATGACATCAACGCCTTATTGTCTATGTTTGCCTTCCAACGACAAAGAACTGCCTTCCAATTCACTGTTATTACAAACAAATGACATTTTTCCTTGATATTACCTAAAATGAGCTCCATTGCCGATAATACGGAGCGTGCGATTGAGTGGTGCTTATAAAACAGGACAGTCGGTCTGGGATGTGATAAAAAGTGGACTACGGCTGAGGCGCGGCAGCCCCGAGTGGCACGGGCGCCCCGCCCGTGAATGTGTCCCGGACGCCCCGTCCGGCACGCTCACCGGCGAAGCCGCACCCTGATGAGCCGGGGCACATTCAAAGGCGAGGGCGCCCGTGCTACGCGATTCCACTTTTAGTTAATCACACCCGACTTGCCCGGCCCCGCCCCGCAATGCGCCTTGCAGGTGGCGACGACTTTCCGCTACTGGAGATTGAACGACGATTTTCCCAAGAACGCACCCGCTGCGGGCTGGTAATCGTAACTCAAAAAATCATGATCCGACCGCTCGCAATCGCCAACAGTATCGTCATCGCCGCAACCACCGCGTGGGCTCTCCATGACAAGAATGCCGGACCCGAGAACGTGGAACTCAAATTCAA
>JAYSTZ010000377.1:0-1588 GCA_043719365.1 Verrucomicrobiaceae bacterium
CGGGTGCGCGACACCGACATCAGCTACGAGGATCTCTCGCTGCGCTTCCTCTACTGGCCGAAAGCGACCGTCGAAGGCGAGCAGACCATGATCCTGCAAAAATGCTGGATCATCCGCGTCGAGCCCGCGTCGAAAAACGATTCGCAATACGGCAGCGTGAAACTTTGGATCGCGAAAAACAGCGGCGCGCTGATGCAGGCCGAGGCTTACAACGATGCAGGGAAATTTGTCCGCCGCTTCAAAGTCATCTCCGGCCAGAAGACCGACGAGGGGCTGTGGATATTGAAAGAGATGCGCATCGAGTGGGTCGGTGCCGGCCAGTCCGCGGATCGCACGCCGACGTATCTGGAGATCGACGGCGTGGAGAAGTAGGAGCGTCACTGATAGCGGAGCGTTAAAAACGAGGCGGTGCGGCAGCGAGCTGCGGAGCAGCGGTAGGGACGGCACTCCGCTGCCGTCCGGGGCGAGCGCAGTGAGGTGGCGGGCGCTGCATGATGCCGCACCCACCCCACCCGCCGCCTCGCTGCCCTCGCCCGACGGCACGGGGTGCCGTCCCTACCCGGCTCCGCCGCGCGCTGCCGGGACTTTCAAATTGCCGCTTTGTCTCCGGCGGGCGGGCCCTACTCTCCAGCGCTGACCACTATCTCTACTTTCAAACCGACTCCTCCTGTGAACAAAACCACCACCCCCATCCTTGGCCTCCCGCTGGCCGCTGCGCTCGGGCTTCTCGTCCCCTCCGCTCACGCCGACAGCTTCGGCAGCGGGGGCAATGCCTTCACGATTGATTTTGTGACCATCGGCGATGCGGGCAATCCGGTGGATACTGGGACGACGGGGCTCTACTCTACGCCGTATGGCGCGGTGGGCTATGCGTTTCAAATGGGCGCGTATGAGATCAGCGAGGACATGATCAACAAGGCGAACGCGGTGGGCGGGCTGCTGATCACGAAGGACACGCGCGGCTTGAACAAGGCGACGACGGGGGTGAGTTGGAACGAAGCGGCGCGGTTTGTGAACTGGCTGAACGTGAGTTCGGGGTATGCGGCGGCGTACAAGTTTGCGGTGAATCCCGGCGATGCGGGGTACACGAGCAATGGCGTGGCCAACGCGAACCTGGTTTTGTGGACGGTGAGCGATGCGGGGTATGACGCGGGGAATCTGTATCGCAACCGCAATGCGCGTTACGTTCTGCCGAGTGAGGATGAATGGTATAAGGCGGCTTTTTACAGTGGGAGCGGGACGCTGTATTACGACTACGCGACGGGGAGCGACGTGATCCCAACGGCGGTGGCGAGCGGGACGCTGGCAGGGACGGCGGTGTATGGCGGAGGAGCGGTCACGGGGCCTGCGGACATCATGCAAGCGGGAGGACTGAGCCACTATGGGACGATGGGACAGGATGGGAATGTGTATGAGTGGGATGAAAGTGCTTTCACTGCGCCCAATGACATTCCGCCCGAGCTTCGCGCGGTCCGCGGTGGCCTCTGGAGCTTCACCGAGAGCGAACTGCGCTCCTCGTTCCGCAGCAGCCTCCCGCCGGCGCTCTCGAACAGCCTTGGGGGTTTCCGTGTGGCGAGCGTCCCTGAAC
>JAYSTZ010000378.1:0-1588 GCA_043719365.1 Verrucomicrobiaceae bacterium
TTTCAACGACACGCGGATGTTTCCCATCGTGGAGAAATACCACCTGCCCATCACCGAACAGACGCTCCCGACTTTGCTCAACGACCTCGACCAGCGCGGTCTGCTCGACACCACGCTCGTCGTCTGGATGGGCGAGTTTGGCCGCACGCCGAGCATCAACAAAAACGTGAGCCGCGATCACTGGCCGCAGTGCTACACCACGCTCCTCGCGGGCGGCGGTGTGAAGCGCGGCTTCGTCTATGGCGCGAGCGACAAGACCGGCGCGTATCCCGCCGAAGACCCTGTCCGCCCCGACGACCTCGCGGCGACGATTTACTACGCGCTCGGCATCGACCCGCACACCGAGATGCGCACGACAGGCAACCGTCCGGTGATGATCTCGGATGGGAAGCCGGTGACGGGCATCTTCGCGTAAAGCGGGCGCTGCGGTGGGCTAAATGTTTCGCGGTGCGGGATAAAAGCCTGCTGACTCAAAAGCGGCAAAATGGGAGCGGTCGAAAACCGTGGCGGCATCGTGGAGTGACGATATACGTGCGAACCAAGGCAGTCCGTAGCGATCAACTTGGGAGAGCGCGTGGCGCATGGCCTCGGAAAGCGATTCGTCGTTGTCGCGATACGACCACCAAAAATCGCCAGGAAGTATCTGCCACCAATGCCATCCAGTGCCGTATCGAAGCCAGAGTCGGGCATGGCTCCAGAAATGTTTGGCCATGACATGTCCGATGCGAATGCGTCTGGCGCAGTGGGCGGATTCGAGTGCGCTCAGTTCAGGAGCTGGGTTGGTAGTGAAAGCCGGGTGAAACAAACCAAGGTTGACGGTGAATGTTCGATGCGGGTGCTTGCCGGATTTCTGCAACTCGATTACCTCCAAAAGTTCCGGGATATGGGTAGCGCGATGAAAGACATGAGCCGAGGCGCGGGAGAAACTGTGCTCGGTGATCCAAGGAACTGCGATACTTTCCACGGCTTTGCGAAACGGACTCTTGGAACGGGACACGCGCTGGTGGAGGAAGAACGCCTAGCACCCTGCCAGAACACTATATAGGAGTGGATTCATGGAATGAGGAGAACGGGGAGGTGCGAGGTTGGCAAGGCGGAAGCTGGTAGGTCTATTTTTTCAAAGCATCTCCGCCGTGAGATGCCGGATGAGCAGCCGCAGCCTTTCGCCTTCGCGCAATTCCTCCAGCACATCCTGCCGGTGCTGCGGCTCGCGGAGAAAGGTGTGGGCGATCACGTCGCCGAGCACCGCGGTGTCCTCGATTTGCGCGAGCTGTTTTTCCAAACCCTCCGGCACCTGCAGGCCGCCCGCCTTCATCCGCGCGCAGACCTCGAGCAGCTTCGCGCCGAGCAGTTCGCACTCGTGCGGTTCGGCGGGCGTGGGGCGGAGTTCGCGCAGCTCGGCGATGCGGAAAGGTGTGTCCTGCAAAAAGCCCGTGAGCCGCACGCGGGCGAGCCCCTGGAGCATGAGGTGAGAGGTGCCGTCCTCGTGTCCCACGCACGCGCGCACGAGCCCGAGGCCGACGATGTGGTGGAAGTCATTCACCGTGCGCGCCTCGGAGACGCCCGGCTTCATCTGCGCCACGCAAAA
>JAYSTZ010000379.1:0-1587 GCA_043719365.1 Verrucomicrobiaceae bacterium
GAGTGCAGCCAGTTGATAACCTTCGGCACGGAAACGGATGTGGTTGCCACGAGCGGGTCGTTGTGCTCGCAAAGGGGATTCAGCATGTGGTTGGTCCAGATGTATGCCATCACCACACCAGACGCTGTGAGGTAGGCTAGCGGTCCTGCCCAAAGAAATAAAAGCCAGCGTCCCCCTACGCTGTAAAACACACCGACCTGCAAAAGCAGAATTATGAAAAGCTCGAAAGCGATGCGGCCCCTGTCGCCCGTGACAAACGCGGGTCTTGCCGTGGCAATGACCGGAGTTGGTATGGTATTGGGAGGATAGAACGCCGTGAGCGTGTAGCGAGCAATGTAGGTGACGAATGTAAAAAATACGGACGGAAGCCAACGAATGGTTCTCCTGTTCGGGACAAAAACCCGCATAAACAACTGTATGGCTCGCGAATTCTCGGCCTGAACGAATGTTCGGTCGGGGTCATGAAGTGAATTCGGTTTTTGGTGGTGGGTTTGGTTGTGAATGCGAATCCACAAGGTGGGAGGAAGCAGGTTCAATCCCCACAGCAGCATCTCCATCGTTCGTTTGAGGAAACCGTGTCGAACAATCGCGTTGTGACTCAGTTCATGTGCGAGGAAGGCGAGGCAAGCGAGGCTGTGTCCGACCAGCAACGTGTAGATCGGATAAAGCACCGGACCTCCCATGAAACGGATCGCCATGTAGCCACCGCAGACAATCGCCAGGTGCCCCGCTATCCGCCAAAGTTTTCCCAGCGCAGGCGTAAAGGCACGGGAAGGCAACAAAGGCCGAAGCTCGCGGGCATATTCGCTTCGGGACATGAACAGCGGTTCGCCGTCGCCGTGGCTGGCAGCTTGGCCTGGAACTGAGCAAACATGATTGCGAATCGTTTTGAAATTCATTGGCGTGAAGTGGTGCGCGGTGCCGTTGAATCCAGCTTCGCCGCGCATGTGTTCCTATGGTAACATCACGCACTTCGTCGCCAAGACATAATCTCCGCGGCATTGAGCTTCGGAGTATCAGAGCAATTTTCCCGCGCGCTCGTGGCCTCTCTCAAGGAAGTCCGCGAGAAGCGCGGCATTTCGCAGAGCAAGCTGGCGAAGCTTTCCGGCGTCAGCCGCCCAATGATCAATCACCTTGAGGGCGGCATCCGCAACCCGACCGTCATCGTGGTTCACGCGCTGGCATCCGCGCTGAAAGTGGATTTGGCGAAGCTGATCCGGCAGATCACTCGCCAGTCTCCCGGTGATCGCCAGTAATCGGAGTCTTCAGCGCCGCGCTCGTATCTGCCGAGTGCTCTCGCACTACAGAACAAGCGGCAACCGTCCGCCCTCGCGCTCAATGCGTAGAAATTCGCCGGGCGTGAGCACGCGCAGGCCGCACGCGAAGAGGGTCGGGCCGTGCATATGTGCAGAAGTCGGCGCTCGCGTTTTTCGGCAGGGACATCACCGAACTGGCGAGGCGCGGATTCTTTCGCAGAAGTGCAAGGCCAATCCGGTCCTCGTCGGGGAACCGGGCGTCGGCAAGACGGGCATCGTGGAGGGACTGGCGCGGCAGATTGCCTCCAGCGAGTGCCCGGAGTTTCTGCGC
>JAYSTZ010000380.1:0-1585 GCA_043719365.1 Verrucomicrobiaceae bacterium
CGAGATCATCGCGAGCGACCCGAGCATGACGGCGAAGATCCTCCAGCTCGGCAACTCCGCCTTCTTCGGCATCGCCCGGCAGATCGCAAATCCGACCGAGGCCGTCCAGTATCTGGGCATCGAGCGGGTGCGCGCGCTCGTCCTTTCGATCCACGTCTTCTCGTGTTTCGAAAAGACACCGCTCAAGAATTTCTCCATCGACCAGGCCTTAAACCACTGCATGTCCACCGGCCTCATCGCGAAGCTGGTCGCGCGCATGCAGAGAGTGGATCGCGCCGTGGCGGATGAGGCATGCGTCGCCGGCATGTTGCACGACATCGGGAAGGTGATGCTCGCGGCGAGCCTGCCCGAGCAGTATGAGCAGGCCGTGGCGCTCGCGACCGAGAAGAAAATTTCCATCAGCGATGCCGAACGCGAGATTTTCGGAGCCAGCCACTCACAGGTGGGCGCGTATCTGCTCGGCCTGTGGGGGCTGCCGGTGCCCCTCGTCGAGGCGGTCGCCCTGCACCACGACCCGGGCTTAAGCGTGTCCAAGTCGTTCACCCCACTCACCGCGGTCCATATCGCAAACGCCTTGGTAAGGCGCATCCAGAATCCGAATGGAGCATCCACTCCCATCCAAGTGGACACCGCCTATCTCGCCGCACTCGGCCTCGAAGGTCGCATGGACATCTGGATCGAGGCCGCCGAAGCGACATTGAACGGCGGACATTAGCGCGATTTTCAGACGGGCTGCGGGTGGATTACCTTTGCGTTCGCCGCGCCGTAAGCGATTCATTCGTCATCTGCGTCGAGGCTAAATTGCTTTCTCAGCCTGTAGGGCGGATGGCTGAGGCGATGGTTGGTTTTGCCGCAATTCCCCACTTCCGCAGGGCCCTGCAAACTTGTTGTGGCGGCATTCGCTTTGAAAAGCTGCGGACAAAACAAAAAGCCGACGTTCAATTCTTTCCATCGCGCCCGCATCCCTTCACAAAACCAGCTCACCGCAGTTCTAACCAAATCACCCCATAACCAAAATCATCCATGTCTAATTCCAAACGATTCCGCGCCGGCGTACTTTTCGGGGACGAAGTGAAGGAGCTTCTCGATTACGCAAAAGCCACCGGGTTTGCCCTGCCGGCGATCAACTGCATCGGGACCAACACCATCAATGCCACACTGGCCGCGGCGCGCGATTTGAATTCGCCGACGATGATTCAGTTTTCCAATGGCGGCGCGCAGTTTTTCATCGGCAAGACCGTCAAAGGCGAGAACCAGCTCGGCCCGATTCTCGGCGGCATCGCGGGCGCGCAATACGTGGATGCCGCAGCGAAGGCGTATGGCGTTCCGGTCGTCCTGAACACCGATCATTGCGCGAAGAAACTGCTGCCGTGGTTGGACGGCCTGCTGGCGGCCAGCGAGGAGCTTTTCGCGAAAACCGGGAGGCCGCTTTACAGTTCGCACATGCTCGATCTTTCCGAGGAGCCGCTGCACGAGAACCTCGAGATCTGCTCAAAGTATCTCGCGCGCATGACGAAGATGGGCATGACGCTGGAGATCGAACTCGGCGTGACCGGCGGCGAAGAGGACGGCGTGGATAATTCCG
>JAYSTZ010000039.1:0-4845 GCA_043719365.1 Verrucomicrobiaceae bacterium
CGACCCATCTCGATATCTTGACGGTCGAGTCGCTGACCTTGGCGCTTGCGAACTACGAAGGCACGCTCGTGTTCATCTCCCACGATGTCCATTTCATCCGCAAACTCGCCACGAAGGTCCTGCACGTAAAAGGCGGCGGAATCGTGAACGCGTATCCCGGAGGCTACGATTACTTCCTCGAAAAGACGGCCGCTGGCGACGAGCGCGCCGCGCTGACTTCGGACTGAACCGAAAGCAGGCCTAATTTGAGTCTTTCAAATTATGGGAATGCGAATCTCCATGCGGAAAGTGCCTTGGGGCGACCAGCTCGTTCAACGATGTCGCGCTTGCGGGGTGTGATTAAATGTGGAAAGTATCCCGCGAGTCCCTTCGCGGCAAAAGCAAAACGGCAAAGCCGCACGAAACAAAAGTGTCGCTTCGCGGGTGGTGTTGAGCCGCGAAGGGACTCGCGAGCTACTTTGCGCTTCGCGACATTCCACTTTTAATCACACCCCCGCAGCAGAGGTTCATCGAGGCAAGATAGACGAACTCGGTAGTCGTCTGGCGGCGTTTTCGCACGAGCGCCTTAAAGGTAGCAGTCACTTCCGCATCCGCGCCGGGAACTATCGCGTGATCGATGCGTTCGATGCGGAGAAGAACATCGTGTGGTTGCGGCTCGTAGGGCACCGAAGCAAAGTCTATCGTTTGACGGAAAACGGGGGTCACGGAAAACGGGGAAACGGGGAAAACCGGGGCAGGCGATAAAAACGAACCGAATCACTCTTTGAAGCCACCTCCAAGCAGCGAGTTGACGCCCCCAGGGCTTCGGCCACTTCCCGGGCATGAGCACGATCTACGCTACGATTAGTATGGGGATGACAGTGCCGGGGTAATTGCCGGATTGTTGCAAAGTTTTCCAAAGGGAAGGCGCATCCGGGTGGAGTTGACGGATGAGCCGTTTGCTTCGGCACCGGACTTGGTGGAGTGGCTGCTGGCGTGTCCGGAAAAGGGGTGGTTTGTTCCGATGGGGCGTGGCGAGACGACGGGTGAACTGAAGGCGGGGATTTTTGAATGAAGTTTCTTGTCGATGCGAACTTGCTGTGTGAGCCGACGAAGCCGCAGTGGAGCCCAAGGGCGGTGAAAGATGAGACAAGGGGCGCTGGCTGTGCGGTGTCACGAAACGCCGGGCCTGCCTGCGATTTACTCTGCGACCTTGACGCGTCGCCGTAGAAACGAATGCTCCACGCCATGCAGCAAACCGTCATAACGCGTGTTCCAGGCACGACATCGAATCTCGGTCCCGGCTTTGATAGTCTGGGGATCGCGCTGAGTTTGGGGAATGAAGTCGCGATTTCCCGCAGCGACCGTTCGGAGCATCCGGCGGTGTTTGCGGATGCGGCGCGTTCTTTTTTTGCGGCGGCGAAGGTTGCGCCGTTTGGGTTCGACTGGAGGATCTCGGGCGAAGTGCCGCAGTCGCGGGGGCTGGGGAGCAGCGTGACGGTGCGGCTGGGGCTGATGCACGGGCTGAATGCGCTCGCGGGCTCGCCGCTGGATCGCACGGCGCTCTTCGCGTTGTGCGCGGCGCTGGAGGGGCATCCGGACAACGCGGCGCCGGCGGCGTTTGGCGGCTTCACGGTTTCGCGGGCGGGCGCGGAGACGATTCGATGCGAAGTGGTGCCGGACCTGAAGTTCGTTTTGCTCGTGCCAGACTTTGAGGTGAGCACGCCGATGGCACGCAGTATTTTGCCCGACACAATCCCGCGCCGCGATGCGGTGATGAGCGCGTCGAACGCATGCCGCATCACCGCGGCATTCCTCACGCAACGCTACGATTTGCTGCGCGGGAGTTTCGGCGACGGGCTGCACCAGCCGTATCGCGAGCGGCTCATCCCGTTTCTCGGGAAGGTGATTGCGGCGGCGGAAGGCGCGGGCGCGATTGGGGGATTTCTCAGCGGGAGCGGCTCAACGATTTGCTGCATCACGCTGGCAAATGCGGACGCGGTCGCCGCTGCGATGCTGGCCGCGAGCGGAAACGGCGGCGCATTCACACTCATCCGATCGGCCGACAACACCGGCGCGACGATCCTTTAAGTCATGGCATTCCGCGACAGCCTCGACCGGTTTGAGACATTCGCCACGGATGTGATTTTGGAGCGCCGTTTCGGCAAACGTGCGCTGCTGCTTCGATGGTTCCTTTACCTGCTGTCGTGGGTGTTCCGCTTTATCGCACAGACGCGGCTCTGGCTGTATCGCAAGCGCTTGCGCAAGGGCCGGCAGCTCGGCGTGATGGTGCTGAGCGTCGGCAACCTCACGGTGGGCGGGACGGGCAAGACGCCCGTGGTGGAGAAACTCGCACGCGAACTTCGCGACGGCGGCCGCAAGGTCGCCATCCTCTCGCGTGGCTACAAGAGCAAGAAGCTCCCGTTTTACCGGCGCTTTCGTCGGAGGTTTTTCGGGAAGTTCAAGCCGCGTGTCGTCCATGACGGGCTCCAGTTGAAGATGGATTCCGAGTGGTCGGGGGACGAGCCCTACATGCTCGCGCGCTCGCTGGGGAACGTGATCGTGCTCGTGGATCGCGACCGCGCCCGCACGGGGCGTCACGCGGTGCGTGAGTATAATGTGGACCTCTTCATCCTCGATGACGGGATGCAGTATCAGAACATCGAACACCGGATCGACATCTGCCTCGTGGATCGCGCCGCGCCATTTGGGAACGAGTATCTGCTTCCTCGCGGCACTCTGCGCGAGCCGCCGGGCAACATACGCCGCGCGCAATACGTGCTCATCACAAAGTCGGTGCTGGGCGAAAACGAGGCGCTCATCGAGCGAATCCAAAGCTACAACCCGACGGCGGAAATCATCGAGTGCTCGCACAAGCCGCAGTATCTCCAAAACGTCTATGAGCCCGATGACCGCAAGCCGCTCTCGTATCTCAAAGATTGCTACATCGGCGTTCTGAGCGGCATCGCGAGGCCGGAGAGCTTCGAGGGTTCGCTGGAGAAACTCGGCGCGCACCGCGTGATCACATCGCGCTTTGCAGACCACCACCGCTTCAGCGACGAAGAGTTGCGAGACTTTTTGGTCCGCGCCAGCACGCGTGACCTCGATTGTATCGTGACTACTGAAAAAGACGCGGTCCGTTTTCCCGCCAAGATTGCCGGAGTCGATAAGCTGGAAGTGCCGATCTATTACCTGCGCATCGAGGTGGAAATCATCCGGGGGCAGGAGAGCTGGGATCGTCTGATTACGGGGCTCACGGAGAAGCGCGAAGTGATCGTGCCCGAGCGATTCGTTTCGTAGAAGAGCGTCGCCGCTTGCTTTCGCGAGGTGCCGACGCTACCCAGCGCGCATGTCAAATTTGGATCATCTTTTAGCGAACAATCGGGAATGGTCTGAGGCGAATCGCGCAAAGGAGCCGGATTTTTTCAAGAAATTGGAAGGGGTTCAATCGCCCGAGTATCTTTGGATCGGCTGCTCCGATTCCCGCGTGCCGGCGAATCAAATCACCGGACTTTTGCCCGGCGAGGTTTTCGTTCATCGCAACGTGGCTAACGTGGTGGTGCATACCGATTTGAACTGCCTCTCGTGCATCCAGTTTGCGGTGGAGGTTCTCAAAGTGCGGCACATTCTTGTCGTCGGGCACTACGGGTGCGGCGGTGTGAATGCGGCGCTTTGGAACCGCCGCTTTGGGCTCATCGACAACTGGCTGCGGCACATTCAGGACGTTCGCAACAAACACTCCGCGCTGTTGGAGCGGTTTGAATCCGAGGACCGGCACGATCGTTTGTGCGAGCTGAACGTGATCGAGCAAGTGGCGAACGTCTGCGAGACGACGATTGTGCAAGACGCTTGGGAAGCGGGGCAGGACCTCACGGTTCATGGCTGGGTTTACAGGCTTGGAAACGGGCTTATTCGCAATTTGGAAGTGAGCACGGCTTCCGCAGACGCAATTATTCCGAATCGTCAACGCGCGATCTCGGCGATCGCTTTGCAAGGCAGTGGCTCTATTTGAAATTCTGCTGTGAGAAGTGAGTGCCCGTGAGTGCCCAGCCATCGTCGATTGCAGGTTGAGCAGGCGGGCGAAATAGAAAACTTCCCTGCGGCGCGGCGGGATGGCAGAACGCTGGACGCATGAAAATTCGTCCTTTTACCGCAGTCATCGAAAATGTCCGTCCGCTCGTGGACGGCGGGCGCTATCCCGTGAAGCGGGTGGTGGGGGAGCCGCTGGTCGTGGAGGCGGATGTTTTCAAGGACGGGCACGATGTTCTTTCGGCGGTGCTGAAGTGGCGGAGGCTCGGGGCGACGGCGTGGAATGAGGCGGCGATGGTGCATCTCCATGATGACCGGTGGCGGGCGGAATGCGTGTTCGATACGGCGGGGGCGCATCAATTTACGATCGAGGCGTGGGGGAATGTGTGGAAGTCGTGGCAGCATGAGTTTGAGGCCAAGTTCGGGGCTGGGGAGCGTCCGCTGAAAAGCGAGGCGCTGGAGGGTGCGGCGTTTGTGGCGCAGGCTGCGGCGCTGGCGCTGACGCGCGGGGTGAAGGCGGAGAGCGACTGGCTGCTGTTTGTGTCGCGCGAGATGAAGTCGGTGGATGCGGAGAAGGTGAATGACTACGCCCACAGCGCGGAGCTGGCGGGGCTGATGTGGAAATACGCGGACCGCTCGCTGGCGACGGAGCTGGTGTGTACGCTGGAGGATACGGCGGACCTTTTCCCCGAGGGGCATGATGCGGCGGGGCGGTTCCCGGTGGTGTGGGTGGATCGGGCTGCGGCGGGATTTGCGGCGTGGTATGAGTTTTTCCCGAGGAGCGCGGAGGGCGACGGGAATCGGGGCTCGAAGTTCCGGGACTGTTTGCCGCGTGTG
>JAYSTZ010000381.1:0-3669 GCA_043719365.1 Verrucomicrobiaceae bacterium
GGTTTTCCGCTCATCAAAAGCCCAAGCTTTTCCACTCTCGGTAATGTCGCCTTTTGCATCAGTCCTGTAGGCGATGGCAGCGCTCTGCTTTGGCCCACAGACAAAGGCAAACGGACCAAAACTAACAGGCGATGGAACAATGCGCATCCAAGCGCCCGCTCCTTTGCCTTTGTCCTTGTTGATTCCGCCTCCCCGCCAGAGTTCTGCGCCGGTTTCGGCGTCGTGCCCGCTGAGAACGTCGCCGCCAGCGAGAAGAATCTGCGTTTTCCCTCCGACCGTGTGAGGAATTGGCGTTGCGTAGCTTTCCATGCTCTCCATCACGGCGTCCGTGGGGCGGACGTGCTTCCAGAGTGTCTTGCCCGTCGCTGGCTCAAGCGCGAGGAGGTAGCTTTCTCGGTCGCCTTTGTCGGTCACGCCGGGATAACCGCCATCCGCCGGCGTGCGCTGGAGCACCTGAACATACAGCTTGCCGCCAAAAAGGAGCGGGCTGCTTCCATAGACCCACATGATGTTGAATGCGCCGAATTCCTTCCCGAGGTCGCGCTGCCACTGCGACTTGCCGTCCATGTCGTACGCTGCGAGCTGCCCTGTCCCGACGAGCGCCCAAACAGTCTTGCCGTCGGTGACGGGAGACGGGCTGGTGCTGTTGCCGCGGCCTTTGTCGAGCATTCCACCTGCGACTTTTTGCTTCCACAGAACTTTGCCGTCGAGGCGGTTCACGCAGATGAGCCACTGGTCCTTTTGCGCATCGGGGCTCATGACAAAAACCTTATCGGCCCAAACGATCGGTGTCGCGCCACTGATGCCGGGAAGATCGACCGACCACTTCACGCCCTCAGTCGTGCTAAACTGGGTGGGCAGGCCTTTTTCAGAGGAAGTGCCGTTGAACGTCGGCCCGCGCCATTGAGGCCAGTTTTCGGCGTGAGCGGACGTGAGTGTGAGGACGGCGAGTGCGAGTGCGTGGAGTTTCATGGATGGAAAAATTACGGTTACTCAATCCGGCGTGCGCCGGAGCATTAGGTTTCACTTGCGACTTCTGATTTTGCCGGCGGAAACGGCTGGAAATTTCATCGGTCGTAGTGAAATCTGCACTGCATCACGATGATCGTTTCGTCGTTGCAGCGATACACAAGCCTGTGCTCCTGCGTGATGCGCCGCGACCACCAGCCTTTGAGATTCCCCTTGAGCGGCTCGGGCTTGCCGATGCCGGTAAATGGTGATCGCATCGTATCACGAATGATTTCCTTGATTCGTGCGAGCACCTTGCTGTCGTTTTCTTGCCACCATAGGTAGTCTGCCCATCCTCCAGGCAGCCGCATCAATCGCATAGTGGACCCGCTTGGATTCTACCTTCTTCGTAGTCAGCCAGCCCCTGCCGGATTCGCTCGGCGTTTGCCGGGGTCGAGAGAAGATGCAGAGTTTCCTCCATCGCGGCATACTCCTCGGCAGCGAGCATCACCACGGTTCCAGCGCCATTGCGCGTGATGGTAATTGGCTCACGGTCGCGGCAGGCAGCGTCAATCAAACCAGATAATTGGTTCCTCGCTTCAGTGTAGGAAATCGTTTGCACTGGAGGGAATCTACCCAGCGTACGTAATTCTGTCAATTGGACGCGTTGTTGGAATCCGCGGAACAACTGTTTTGACTCAATGTGAAATGGCGAAGTTGCACGGTTGCAGGGAAATCAACCGGCGCGTTTCGTCATTCGTCACTCCCCGAAACCCATCACCCCACGACGATCTCCCGTCACTCCATCTCGCGCGAACGCGGTTCGCGCTCCACAGTCCCTGCCGTGCTCGGCGCGGTGACGAACGGGCCACCGGCCAGCGGTGCGGCGTTGCTGAATGCCACGTCGGGCATATCGCTCGCACGGCCCGCGAGAGGGAAATCCTTTAGGAGCGGGTGAAACGGATAGCCGTCCCACATCAAGATGCGGCGCAAATGTCCGACTTCTTTCACGTCGGGATGAGCAGGGAAATTGATTCCCATCATGTCGAAAACTTCGCGCTCGTGCCAATCGGCGGTGGCCCAAATGTCCACGACACTCGGTGCGGTGCAGTCGTCTTCACTCACCGTGTATTTCAGCCGCAAATGCCCTGCGTGGGCGAGCGACTGGAGCTCATAGACCATTTCGTAGCGGGGCTCCTGGCCCATGTGGTCCACACTGCTCACGTCGATGAGGTAGTCGTATCCATTCGAACGGCAAAACTCAGCAATGGCGCGGAATTGCTCCCGCGTAGTGGTCAGCGTGATTTCATCGCGAAACTCGCTCTTTTTCACCCCGGCAAACTTCGCGCAGATGGCATCGGCATCTCTTTTCGCGGCGGCGGATGATTCTTTGGTCGTGGCCATATTTGGAAAAAATTAAACCAACGAGGCAGTGAGTTCGCCCTTTTGGGCGGAGAGTGAATGCTCGGTATCGATCTTCCGTTGGAGCCGCAGAAGGCCTTCGATGAGAGCCTCGGGACGCGGCGGGCAGCCGGAAATATAAACGTCCACCGGGATGAGCCGATCAATCCCCTGGAGCACCGCGTAGCTGCGATACATGCCGCCGCTGCTGGCGCAGGCACCCATGGCGATGCACCATTTTGGCTCGGGCATCTGGTCCCAGATGCGTTTCACGGCGAGCGCCATTTTGTAAGTGACGGTGCCGGCGACGATCATTACGTCGCTTTGGCGTGGAGAAAAGCGCATGACTTCCGCGCCAAAACGGCTGATGTCAAAGCGCGACGCGCCTGTCGCCATCAGCTCAATCGCGCAACAGGCCAGGCCCATCGGCATGGGCCAGAGCGAGTTTTTGCGCATCCAGTTGATGGCGGAATCGACTTTGGTGAAGATGATGTTGCCCTCGATTTTCGAGTCGTAAGCAGCTTGCGTGGACATGGTGCCGCCAGACTACGGACACCATCGGACGGGGCAAGGCGAATTTGTGAAACTTTTCACAAAGTCGGAAATCGCGGTCAATTTCCCCCATTTATGCACCCGATACGACGTTACTTGCGTTTGCACCCAATTGTCGCCCAATCTGCGACGAACACTCCATGAAAACTCCGCTTGTTTTAATTGCCGCCATGACCGCTTTTTCCATCGCTGACAACCCGTATCCGATCACCAAAAAAGGCGATGTCGTGGACGACTATCACGGGACGAAAATCGCAGACCCGTATCGCTGGCTGGAAGACGACAACTCCGACGAAACCAAGGCCTGGGTCGTTGCGCAGAACAAGGTCACCCATTCATTTCTCGACACCATCCCGCAGCGCGAGGAACTGCGCAAACGGCTGACGAAGCTCTGGAACTACGAGCGTTTCAGCGCGCCGTTTGAGCGCGGCGGGCGCTTCTTCTACAGCCACAATACGGGCCTGCAAAACCAGAGCGTGCTCTACGTTACCGAGGCTCTCGATCAGGAAGGTCGCGTCCTGCTTGACCCGAATACACTGAGCAAGGACGGCACCGTTTCACTTTCGGAATCGACGCCGAGCGAAGACGGAAAACTGCTCGTCTATGGCACGAGCACGGGAGGCAGCGACTGGCAGGAATTCCGCGTGCGCGATGTGGCGACGGGAAAGGATCTGGATGATGTGATTCGCTGGGTGAAGTTCAGCGGCGCCTCATGGGCAAAGGACGGGAGCGGCTTCTTTTACTCGCGCTTCGACGAGCCGAAGGCGG
>JAYSTZ010000382.1:0-1583 GCA_043719365.1 Verrucomicrobiaceae bacterium
GACGACCTCAAACCCGGCCAATACATCCTCCTCGACCCGGCACCGAAACCGGCTTTCGAGCGCGCAATTTCAAAGGAGACTCGCGCCTATGTTCTCGACCGCAACGGCTTCACTTGCCAGATGTGCGGCGCAGTAGCGGGCGAGCCACATCCCTACGACCCAACTCGCCGGACTCGCCTTCATCTCGGCCACGTCATTGACAAGTCTCTCGGCGGCACGGACGACGCATCGAACCTTCGCGCTATTTGCTCCGTCTGCAACGAAGGCGCATCTAATCTCACTTTGCAGCGACCGCGCGCTGACAAGCTGCTTGTCCAGATTCGCCGCGCACCAAGTCCCGACCAACTCGAAGTCCTCAAGTGGCTCATCAGTAAGTTTCCAAAGCAAGCAAAGGAAATAACCGATGCGAACGCGGCCTGGCATCAAGTTTGAAGTGCAACATAACTTATCGGTGATGGAAGCACTGATTGGGTGTTTTGTATTCATGTCTTTTTCTAGGTCTGTTATTGAGTTTTTCGCTGATGGCATCGCACTCTTTCTGGGTCAGGTCCGCCAGGCTCTGGCCTTTGGGCAGATACTGCCGGATCAACCCATTGGTGTTCTCGCTCGTCCCTCGCTCCCACGAATGATACGGCGTCGCAAAGTAGAACTTCACCCCGCTCCCGGCTTCGATTTGCTCATACCCGTGGAACTCCGTCCCGTGATCGGAGGTGATGGTCCGGAACCTGCCGGGGTGGCGCTTCATCAGCTTCAGTGTTCGCGCGCTGGTTTGCTCCACCGTGCGCGCATCAAGCTTTCCAATGAGCACGTAGCCGCTCTTGCGCTCCACCAGCGTCACCACGCACGGCTTCCCACGGCCCAGCACCGTGTCGATTTCCCAATGCCCCATCCGGCGGCGCGTTTCGACGCTGCGGGGCCGTTCGCCGATCGACCGCTTCCCGCCCAATCGCCCGCGGCTGTCGTGGCTGCGATAGCGTTTGCGCCGCTGCTTGCGCGCTCCTCTCAAGTGCTCGTGCAGGCTCCCGCCCGCCGCCCAGTCCCGCCAGACGTGCTGGTAGATACTTTCGTGGCTGACGGCCATTTCCCCCGTCTCCCGATAGTAGCCCGCGATCTGCTCGGGGCTCCACTGCTCCCGCAGCAGTCTCTCCACTCGCTTCCATTCCACCCGCCCAAGCCGCAGGTTGCGCCGCGCCCGCCGTCGCCGCGCCACCGCGTGCTCCTGCGCCCTCTCCGCTCGATACAGCCCGTCGTGGGCCGCCCGGTTAAGCCGCCGCTCCCGCCAGATCGTCGTCCGATCGCGCCCCAGGAACTCGCCAATCTTCTGATCGCTCCAGCCCGCCGCGTGCAGCCCTGCCAGCGTGCAACGCTCGACTAAATTAAGGTGTGTGTAGCTCATGATGCGCTCTCCCATCCATGTTCCCCCCGAACCAACCACCTCTTTTCCGCGTCCCAATTTCGCGTTGTTGCACTTCGGATTTGAATCCAAGACGGCTAACAAGGGCGCTGCAGAGAACTGCTCCGCGAGCCGGTGCGCGTCACGCTGGCTGCTCCCACCGCCTTCGCCCCCAGCCGCCTTTCCGCAG
>JAYSTZ010000383.1:0-1582 GCA_043719365.1 Verrucomicrobiaceae bacterium
TCACCCGCTGTCCGGCGCGCTCTGCTGCGCGCACAAAGGCTCGCAACAAGACATGCGTGGGATGGTCGATCCCATCCGTGCAAACGTAGATCGGCGTTCCTGGGGCCGGCGTCGGGAGGTTCGGCAAAAGGTCGCTGGCTGAATGCCTGGCTCTCTGCCAGTGTTCCGCGGGGAGTGGGTCGCCTTGGGCATCGGTCATGGAGCATCACCAATGCAACGCCTTTGGAATGTTGTCAGCCTTCTTTGCCGCCCCGCCCGGCTGAGAGCGTCCCGGTTCAGCGTGGCTCCACCATGCGCTCGATGCGCGCGATGGCTGGCGCGGCCAGCTTCTTCGCGTCGAGGATGCCGCTGGTTTGCCAGCAACGATCCCCCGCTACGTCCATCCAGCGAACTTTAACTGTGCCCAAGCGGGTGCGGATGGTCGCGCGAAGCGGGTGCTCATTGCGGTCGAAAACGATGGATGAAATGCGGGCCATGAAAAGAAGTGCCGTTTAACGAGTGGCTCCCTCGGTTTGTAAATTTGTGGTGATGCCGCGCAAAGGGCCGTCGCTCATGGCGAGCGACGGCCCGTGCCAATCCCGCCTAGCTCTGGCTGAACAACCCGACTTCGCCATCGAGCAAGCCGTGGAGCGCCTGCGTCCGCTGCGGGAGCGCCCATAGACCGCTGCCCTTCGCGGCCTCCGTCACCGCATTGAACAACCGCCACGCGCTCTTGCCATCGGCGGAAAACTCCGGGTGCCTTGGCGTGCGCCATTCCTGGAGGATCGCCGGAACTTGCGTCACCGTGATTGCCCGGTTGTCGAGCGCCCGAATCACGAGATCATGCGCTTGAACGTCGGTCAGTTCATGTCCGCGATAGGCATTGATCCGCTCCGCCTGTTCATGCCAGCGGTCGCCAAGCTGGCCGACTGCGCCGGACACCAAGCCCGGCAAATCGCGCATGATGAACCGCGTATGCTTTCGGGCAATTTTGATCTCACCTGAGAAGGCGAGGTTATCGCACACAAACACGGCGGAACCTACGACGAGACCGGCGGGGAAGCGCTTGTCGTGCGAGTTCCGCAGCCCGAGCACGTAGGAGTAATCGCCCTGCTCATCGCCATTGGCGACTTGCAGGAGGCCGAAGTAACGAGCCCCATCGGCGCTCATGCCGTGGGCCTCCGTGACGATCCGCATATTGGCGCGGTTCAGTGCGCCCTCCACCTCGGAAACGAGCGTCTCGTGAGGAATGGGGCACCAAGTGTTGTCTCCGTCCGGGGTGCAAACGTGGGCGAGTTGCTCACGGTCGGCTTTCGCCGCACCGCAGTGGAGGATTAGGTTCGATTGGTTCATTTTGAAAATGCCGTTTAACGAGTGGCGCCCTCGGTTTGTTGTTGAGCTTTTAATATGCGTCACCTGTCACGTTATAGCAAGCAAAAAACCTCTCTTTTACAGAGAAAACTTTGCGCTCGCCGACTCGCCTATAATCGTCTCTTGTCACGGTAATGCCTCTCCCGAAACCATCAGCTCCAGCGCCAAAGAAACGCGGTCCGGGTCGTCCGAAAACCTCCCCGCTCGATGCCCCGGCTCAAGCGCGTGAACG
>JAYSTZ010000384.1:0-1581 GCA_043719365.1 Verrucomicrobiaceae bacterium
CACAACCTCACTACGCAAGAGCCCGCGCGGGTTTCCGAGCTATCAAAAGCGTGGGACGAATGGGCCGAGCGATGCAGCGTCGTCGGAAAACCGAAGGCGCTCGCAAACCCCGACATCGCCAACAAACCGCTCAACATCCGCTGCGAAGTGGACACCGAAGCGAAGGACGGCGTGATCCTCGCGCAAGGCGGAAACCAGCACGGCTACGCGCTCCATTTGAAAGACGGACGCCTCGTATTCACCGTGCGTATCAGCGGCAAAGCGACCGCAATTTCCGGCGGCGCAGTGAGCGGGAAGTTCACCATCGCCGCCGAACTAAAAGCCAGCGGCGCAATGACGCTCGCGGTGAACGGCAAGCAACTCGCCGAAGGAAACGCGGGCGGGCTGATCGTCAAACAACCGCAGGATGAACTTACCATCGGCGAAGACGCAAAGAGCGCAGTCGGCGACTACGACGCGCCACACTCGCTCAAAGGCAGCGTCACGAACGTCAACGTCACGGCACGCTAGGAGCCAGGCGGTAGAACGTTTTCGGCTCGGCGGCAGTGTCGGTGAATGTCGCGGTGTGGTCGGCGGCTTCCGCAGCGTGAGTTACGGCGTTGCTCCACGTCACGAGGTCGGTGCTGCGTTGCAGCGTGTAGGCGCGGTTGGCGCGGGCGGTGAATGTGAGAGTAACTGTATTCGCGGAGCGGGTGACGGTGTTGAATTTCAGCAGGCTTCCCGGAGAGCGAGGGTCCGTGCCGGCGCGGTATTCGAGGATGTTGTTGTGTCCGTCGCCGTCGGTGTCTTGCGCGCCCTCGTTGGCGGAAAGTGAAAAACCGTTGGCGAGTTCCCATGCGTCGCCGAGGCCGTCGTTGTCGCTGTCCACGATGATGGTGAATGCGGCTTCGGACATCGGGCTCCATTCGCCGGTGGTCGTGCGGACACGCGCTTTCACGGTGCGCGGAGTGTTCACGCCGATGGGGCCGGAATACGTGAGGGTGCCCGCTGCGATGCCGCCGCCAAATGCGCGCGGGTCCGTGCCGTCGAGTGTGTAGAGCAGCGTGCCGGTGCCGTTGGGATTCGAAATCGTCAGCGTGTGCGTGATGGGCACCGCGCCGCCAAACGGGCTGAATGCGGGCGCGACCGTAGCGGGCCACAGCCCAGCGGCGGTGAGACGCGCGAGCACGGCGGCGTTGATGTTTGGCCAATAGGTGCCGTTCATGTAGGCCAAGTGCGTGAGCCAGTCGGTCTCGCGGGTGTAAGGCTGCGCGGGGCGCTGATGGTCGCCCCAGCGTGCGCTTTCGGCCACGACGGCTTTGTCGATCTGCCCGGTGAGCGATGCCCAGCGCGCGACATTGGCGGTTTGCGAAAGCGCCCCGCCGTTGAACATGTGACGCTGGATTCTATCCGTGAAACGGCGGCGGAACTCCGGGTTGCTGCGCGCGGCGAAATAGACCTGCGTGGGCGTATTCGCGGCGTTGGCGTCCTGGTAAATGTGCCCCCAAGAACTGCGCTCGTAAGTATGGTTCTCGTTCGAGATTTCCTGGTCCCATGGAAAGAAACGGAAGCCATCGCCGGGCGTGGTCCCACGGGATTTGC
>JAYSTZ010000385.1:0-3661 GCA_043719365.1 Verrucomicrobiaceae bacterium
GCGAGGATGCGTTTCAATGTGAAATCCGCCCCGGTTTCATCGGGCCAGAAATCCGGCTGCACGACGCCGTTTGGCGAGAACATGAAAATGATGCGCTGCGCCTTCGTGCCCGATGCGGCGAGCGATGGCATGGCGGGCAGAAACGGAAGCACCGCAGCAGAGATGCCTGCGTGACGGAGAAATTGACGGCGTGTGATAATCATAGACTTGCTTGTTTTTCGGCCGCCCTTGGCAGCGCGGCGACGATGTTGGACTCTACGTATAGATTGCGGATGTGGAAGCCCTCCGCGAATTGAGCATCGAGCTTCAGCAGCGTCTCGGGGCCAAATGCGGCGGGTGCCTGTTTGATGGTGTATTGGAAAAGATGGCGCACGAATCCGCGGCGCGCTGAATCGTTGCCGGCGGCGTGCGTGGCGATGTCGCGGGGGCCGTTCAGCTTTACCGTGTCGCCGTCGGACGTGATGTAGTCGCTTACGGGGTTCACCGGCTTTGCATTATCCGTCGTGCGGAAGCGGCCCACGGCGTCGAAATTTTCCAGCGCAAAGCCGAGCGGATTGATCGTGACGTGGCAGCTCATGCAGGAGGTTTTCGAGGTCAGCTCGGTCACCTTTTCGCGCATCGTGAGCGATGGGTCGAACCGGTCGTCCTTAAACTCAATCGCCTGCGGCGGCGGCTTGAGCATCCGGCCCATGATGCTTCGCGTCAGGAACACGCCACGATGAATGGGCGAGGAGTTTTTTGAATACGAGTGGAGGCTCAACAGGAATGGGTGCGTGAAAATTCCCGCGTGTTTGCCGTCTTCGAACTTCACCGCAGCGAAATCGCCGCCCTCGGGAGGCTGCACGCCGTAAAATTTCGCGAGGCGTTCGTTCATGAACACGTAGTCGGCGAGAAGAAGCTCGCGGTAATCAGACTTTTCGCTCCACACGACGTGCTCCACAAAGCGGTCGAGCGACTGGCGCAAATTCGCGATCATCCCGGCGTCGAATTCCGGAAATGCCTTTGGGTCTTTCGCCAGCGAATCCGCCTCGCCCGTGCCGAGCCAGTGGTTGAAAAACGACGCGATTTTTGCCTTCGCACGCGGGTCGTTCATCATGCGCACGGCCTGCGCGCGGGCTTGCTCAGGCGTGTGGACTTCTCCTTTCGCGGCAGCCTCCAGCAGAGCTGCGTCGGGCAGGGAATCCCACATGCCCAGCGCGAGTCGCGCCGCCGTGGCGAAGTCGTCGCCATCGGTAAACTGCGGATACAAAAAGCGCGGCGATTTGAGCACCGCAATGACCGAGCGCTTCAGCCCGATTTCCGGCGCGACGTCCGGGGTGAAAACGCGGTTCACATACAGCTCGCGCAGCTCGGGCGTGGGCGGCTTGCGAAACGCACGGTGGGCAAACATCGCGGCCCAATCCTGGAGCCGCGCCGCGAGATCGGGCGCTTCCTTTGCCGGACCGCCGAGCCGAGAGAGCCGCGAGACGACTTCGTTTGCAGCCTCAATCGCCGCCTTCGTCGTTGCGTCGTGCCACTCTTTGGAAATCGACGTGCCGCGCTCGAAGCCAAGGCTGCCATCGTCTGCGGGAAACGGCGTCGTGATTACCGCGACCCGCGGCACTACGACGGGCGTGATGTTCGGCGCGCGCAACACCGACCACGCGCCGTGCGGCGGCTTCCACTCCAGCCGCACCGAGCCGCGCTTGTCCTTGTACTTAAAATAGTCGAGCCGGATGGAGTAGGCGCGCCCGCCCAGCAGGAAAATCTTCGCCGTCTCCTCGCGCACCGTGTCGCCGCTGCTCACCCACGCATCGATGAGCGTGTTCTCGCGCTTCGCGTCGGAGTCGTCGCGGGAGTTCGTGTCGCCCGAGCGAAAGTCCGCGTTCACATAAAGCCGCGCGCCGTTCGGCGTGACGATTTTGAACTCATAAACTCCCGTCTCCTGAGCGAGGAGCGAGCCGTTCCACGCGATGGAAAATTGGTCCGGTTTGATCCCCTCGCCCGGGCTCCCTTCGGCGAAGTCGAAATCGAGCGCCTTGTCCTCGCGCTCGAAGATGCGCTTCTCCTTTTTGTTCATCCCGTTCGACTGAAAGTATTCCGCCTTCAGGCCCGTGCCTGCGCCGGGCGGGACGCTCTGGCGGAAACTCCCGATGAGGTCCGCCACCGATTCCTGAAATTGCCGGTTGGTCAGCCGCGCGAGCTCGTGTTTCGGCGGATGATTCCGCGCCCTCGCCTCCGGCGAGTAAAACGAGCCGTAGATATACTGCGCGACGAGTTCGGACTGCTCGGCGTTGCATTTCTCCGGCTCGTCGTCGGGCATCGTTTTATCGATATATTTCGCAAGCGCCGCCAGCGAGCGCTCGCCGAACAGCGGCTCGTCATACTTTTTCGCCACGCCCTCGCCTTTCGCACCATGGCAGTCTGCGCACAGGCGTCTGTAAATCGCCGATCCGTCCTCCGTTTTCACTTCCTCCGCGTGCAGTCCGCCCCAAGCCAGAACTGCATCGGCAAGAATTACCGCCAATATTTTCATCGGAATGACAACCGCCCGCAGCGTCCCGGACTTAGGCGGAATGCCCTTCACCCAGCTAAGACAAAAAGAGAGCCGGTGCCCTTGCGGACACCGGCTTCTGGATTCTCAGTGAGAGAAAGAATTACTTCTTCGGCTTCTCAGCGGGCTTCTCCGCTGGCTTATCAGCCTTTGCTGCCTTCGGGCCGAATTTCGTGATTTTCACGACTTCGTATTCGGTTCCGTCTGCATTCTTCTTGTTGCGGAGACCGGCCACGGTGTCGCCGACCTTGATGTCTTCAAATTTCGCGGCGGCTTCGCCGTTCTTAATCTCTGTTGTGTCAGAGACGATGTGCTTCACCTTCTTGCCGTCCTTGTTGACCTGCGTGAACGACTTTCCAGCGGCGTCGATCTCGTCGGCGCGGGAGTTCATCGGGAGCGGCTTCGCTGCCTTTGCATCGGGCTTCTTGGCGTCCGCAGCAGGTGCAGCAGCAGGAGCAGCAGCAGGTGCGGCAGCAGGTGCGGCGGCAGGCGCGGCTGGTTCTTTCTTCTTGGCTTGGGCGAATGCCGCAGGGCTTGCCAGAAGGCTGAGGCTGAGGGTGAGGCTAAACAGGATTTTTTTCATGGGATTATGTTTTGTTTGTTTTGTTTGTTTCAGCGAGGAAGCAGGCTCGTAGAGAGGACCCAACCCCCGCGAATCATGGATTTACGCTGACACTGATGGCTGGTCAAGGCGGAATCGGTATGCGGCAAGCGACCATTTTCGACCCTCCGCGACGGTCCCGTAAATCGAAACTCTTCCGAGTAGGGGATCGGTAGTGTAGAGAACCCTCTTACCCGGTGAAGGACAAGAGGAGCGCAGGCGGCACAGGTAGTGCTTCATGTAATAAGATTCATGCTCAACCATTTTTCCATCCACGAGCGCGGCTCCGACGCCGGGCGGGCCTGGCGCGGCTGTCTGGGGTGGATCTTGGCTGTGATTATGGGAGGGTTTGCGCGCGGGCAGGACTACGGAGGCGAATATCAGAAAAAGGCCATCCACATCTGCAAACTGGCACGTTACGTGGAATGGCCGAAAGAAAAAATGGCGAACGGAAACCCTCTGGTCATAGGGGTTTACGGGGCGGATTCTGTTTCGGACCAAATCCGGGATGTGGTTGGCGGCAGAAA
>JAYSTZ010000386.1:0-1580 GCA_043719365.1 Verrucomicrobiaceae bacterium
GATTGGTCGCGAGCCAGGGACTGATGGGCTCGGGACGGTTTGTCGCGTTGGATAGGTGAATGACCATCGGTTCCGATATGCCGTTGGAGTGCTCGTTTACGCGCATGGCGGGATTCGTTGAAGGGTGATGAAGCCGTTGAGCATACGTTGCCAATCTCACTGGAGACTATGAAATAGAATCACCGATGACCAGTTCGAGTGCGAACAAAGCTGGAGACTAAATGGGAGCTGGGCAATGGAGGAAAAGGACAGGGCGTTCGTCGAAGAATTCCGAGTTGGCAAAGGTGAGATGTGGCTCCAGTCCGGGAGCCTGCAGATCGTGCGGATGAAGTAGCTTGTTGGAGAAGGTGATTCGCTTGCGCCTCTTTTGTCAGAACCTGCGTCTTCCAACGGCACGCCTATCGAAATGCGCGGCAGAGCACGCTTTCCTTCGAGAGAGCCTCTGCTTGCGCGTTTGCGGAGGTGCGATCATCGTCGCATTCATGATTCTCCGATCCCTGTTCTTGTGTGCTGTTGTCTCGTTGTCGTGCGCCGCCGCCGAGGGCGATGCTGCGAAAGAGGCGCGATTTTTGAAGAACACGCGGCAGCTCATCTATGAGGGGAAGCGGAGTGGCGAAGGATACTTTTTGCCGGATGGGAAACAGATCGTTTTCCAAAGTGAGCGCGATGAGGGCAATCCGTTCTACCAGATTTACACACTCGATCTGGAGAGCGGGGATTCGCGGCGCGTGTCGCCGGGGATGGGGAAGACGACGTGTGCGTTTTTCCAGCCGGGGACGCAGCGGCTCATCTTTGCGAGCACGCACGAGGATGCGGAGGCGGCGGCGAAGCAGAAGGCGGAGATTGAGTTGCGCGCGAGCGGAAAGCAGCGGCGCTATTCGTGGGATTACGATGCGACGATGGACATCTTCTCCGTGAATGCGGACGGGACGGGGCTTGTGAATCTCACGCACTCGCCGGGCTACGATGCGGAGGGCGGATTTTCGCCTGACGGGAAGCAGATCGTCTTCTGCTCGCTGCGCTCCGCTTTTCCGCTGGAAAAGCTGACGCCTGAGCAGCGCGCGCGTTACGAGAAGGATCCGGCGTACTGGGGAGACATCTATGTGATGGATGCGGATGGCTCGAATGTGCGGCGGCTCACGGAGGCACCGGGCTACGACGGCGGGCCGTTCTTTTCGCCGGATGGGAAGCGGATCGTGTGGCGGCATTTCGACGAGAGTGGGATGGTCGCGGACGTGTGGACGATGGCGGCGGATGGGAGCGACAAGCGGCGCATCACGGACTTCCACTGCATGTCGTGGGCACCGTACTATCATCCGAGCGGGAAGTATTTCATCTTCACCTCGAACAAGCTGGGCTTCGACAATTTCGAGCTGTTCCTCGTGGATGCGGACGGAAAGCACGAGCCGGTGCGTGTGACGTTCACTCCGGGCTTCGATGGGCTGCCGGTGTTTTCGCCGGATGGCAGAAAGCTGAGTTGGGCGAGCGGTCGCACGACTGATGGAAAGTCGCAGATATTCCTCGGGGACTGGAATGACGCCGAGGCGCTGAAGGCGCTGGAGGAATCGCCGAAGCGGGTG
>JAYSTZ010000387.1:0-3658 GCA_043719365.1 Verrucomicrobiaceae bacterium
GGTGGCATCGACTTCGTCGCGGCGGTAGGCGGCGCCGGGGGCGATGATGCGGATGGGCGGCGCGCACTTTTCCATGGTGCGAATCTGGATGGTGCTGGTGTGGGTGCGGAGGAGGCGTCCATCCGGCATGTAGAAGGTGTCCTGCTCGTTGCGAGCTGGATGGTCGGCGGGCGTGTTCAGCGCGTCGAAGCAATGCCACTCGGTTTCAATGTCTGGACCGTCAGCCAGCGCGAAGCCCATGCGGCGGAAAATGGAGATTGTGCGGTCGAGAAGCTGCGTAATGGGGTGGAGCGTGCCGCGTCCCGCGAAGCCGGATGGCGTGCCGGGCAGTGTGGCGTCGATTCCGGCGAAAGCGGCGGCATCGGCTGCGGCGAGGAGCGAGGCTTTACGTTCGTCTAGCGCGGCAGTGACGGCACTGCGCACATCATTGAGCAGTTTACCGATGCGCGGTTTGTCGTCTTTCGAGACATCCTTCATTCCTTTGCTCAGGGCGGTGAGCGCTCCTTGCTGGCCGAGGTATTTTACTCGGGCGTGTTCGACGGCGGTTTCATCGGCAGCGGCGGAAATCGCGGCCAAGGCCTCGGCTTGAAGTGTAGAAAGTTGTGCGTCCATGCGTGGAAAAACGAGCGCGGAGACTTGCGAATGCCGCGCGCTGGCGCAAGGGCGGAAACGGCGGTATTGTCAGAAAGTGACTTCCAGCAGCAATTAACCAAAAAAACGCAGTTGGTTTAACCGCGAAATAACGCAAAGAACACAAAAGAAGCGGATGGATGCGCCAACATGGCTTGGCATGTATTCATCAAGGCGGTGAGTGCGCCAATCCTTGCAAATCAAATCCTTTGCGTTCTTTTGCGGTTATCCACTGCGGTTTTTAGGATTAGTGCCGCTGTTGGCGGGGATTTCGCGGACAGAGATTTCATCTCGCGGGACTTTCCATTTGCACCGCAGGAGCTCTCGCGCCAATGTACGCGCCCTTTTTGAAACTTATTATATGACGCTTACCGAAAAACTTCTCGCCCGCGCTAGCGGCAAGGCTCACGTCGTACCTGGAGACAACGTCTGGGTCGGAGTGGACGTGTTGATGACTCACGATGTCTGCGGGCCGGGCACGATCGGCGTTTTCAAACGGGAGTTTGGCAAGGATGCGAAGGTCTGGGACAAGAACCGCGTGGTCATCATCCCCGACCATTACATCTTCACGGCGGATTCGATGAGTAACCGCAACGTGGACATCCTCCGGGAGTTCGTTCGCGAGCAGGACATGCCGTATTTTTACGACGTGATCGACGACCCGAACGGTGCGTGGAAATTTGACGCCTCAAAAGGCCAACTCAAGCAGCAGTATGGCAAAAACTTTGCGGGCGTATGTCACACGACGCTGCCATGGAAAGGTCATCTGCGCCCTGGCGAAGTGCTCGTCGGCACGGACTCGCATACATGCATGGCGGGTGCGTTTAATCAGTTTGCGACGGGCATCGGCAATACGGACGCGGGCTTTGTGCTCGGGACCGGCAAGATTCTGCTGAAGGTGCCTGAGACGATGCGTTTTCTGCTCACCGGCAAGCTCGCTCCGGGCGTGATGGCGAAAGACGTGATCCTTCACGTCATCGGCGACATCGGGTTTGACGGTGCGACTTATCGCGCGATGCAGTTGGAAGGCGAAGGCGCGCTGAATCTCGATATGGATGATCGCATGACGATCACCAATATGGCGATCGAAGCGGGCGGCAAGAACGGCATTTTTCCATACGACGAAAAGTGCGGCGACTACGTCCGCGAGCGCATCGCGGAGAACAACACGAAATCGACTTTCGAGCCAGTGCTGCTCGACAGCGAGCAGTCGTTCGTTTTCGACAAAACATACGACCTCTCCAAGCTGGAGCCGACCGTCGCGTGCCATCCGGATCCTGGCAATCGCAAGCTTGCTCGCGAGATGAAGGATGTGAAGCTCGACCGCGCTTACATCGGCTCCTGCACAGGCGGGAAGACGAGCGACTTCCTCGCTTTCGCCCGCGTGGTGAAGGGGCACAACGTGAAGATCCATACTTTCGGAGTGCCTGCGACGACCAAGGTTGTCGCGGAACTGAAGGCCGCACAGATGGACGGGCAAAGTGTCTGGAGCATTCTCGAAAATGCCGGTGTGCAGATGACGGAAAACGCTTCATGCGCCGCCTGCCTCGGCGGGCCGCAGGATACGTTTGGCCGGATGAACGAAAAGGCGCTCAAATGCATCAGCGCGACGAACCGCAACTTCCCCGGCCGCATGGGCCACAAGGAGTCGCAGGTTTTTCTCGCCTCGCCATACACCGTTGCAGCCAGCGCACTCACCGGGCACGTCACCGACCCGCGTGATTACATCGGCTAGGCGCGGTTCGTGCGGAAGAAAGGCACATTGAAAACGAAATGGGCCAACATCGTTTCCGGGGCGATTGTCGCGTTGGTGTCCGCGTGTGCTTCGACCGAGCCGGGTGGAATCACTGGGCACTACGAAGTGCGCGTGGAGACACCGATGTACCGCTATGGACCTGCGCAGAACTTCGGCCCGGACATGACTCTGAAGCAGGGGCAGCATGTCGTTTTGATGCGTCGTGAATACGGCTACAGTCGCGTGATGACCGATGAAGGACAATCCGGCTACGTTGCAACTGAGGATATTGTCCCGACCGCGCCGCCAAAAGTCGCGAAGGTCGAGACGAACCGCTATCCTGGACTCCCCGCACAATGGCAGGGGCGGACCGTGGTGCCGAGCGCCGGCACGCGGAGCCGGTTTTCTGGGCCGGTGCTTCCGGGCGGTGCGCTTTTCAACGCAAACGAACTCCCTCCGTTGCCCGAGCACGAAGGCCCCGGGCATCCAAAGGAGCCAAAGCCCGAGTTCCGATTTCCCAAGCCAAAACCGGGCTTTCGCGTCAATGTTCCGACGCGTGATTCGGGGGCTGAAGAGAAGCCCGCGCCGCCACCGCCGGAGACGAAAGCGCCTGCCTTTCGCTAAAGGTAAGAACTTTTCCTCGCCCGCATCGCGCTGCGTTCGTAGCGTCGGCGCAGGATGAAAAGCATGACTGGATACGGGCGCGGCCAAAGCGTCCAAAATGGCGCAAAGTTCACGGTGGAACTCAATTCCGTGAACCGGAAGCAGTCCGACGTGGTCGTGAACCTCCCGCGTGAACTCGCCGAACTGGAGCCACGCGTCCGCGACGCCATCAATGCGGAAGTCACACGTGGGAGGCTCAATGTCGTGATCGCGTTTCACGCTGGTGCGACTGCGATTCAAGACCTCGCGCTCGACCGCTCGCTGGCGAAGACTTACCTGAGGGCGATGACAGATCTGAAAAAGGAACTCGGCGTCGGCGGTGAAATCACCATTGAAACAATCCTTCGCGCGCCCGGCGTGCTCCGGGCGCCGGAAGAGCAGGCATCACCGGATACCGCCTGGACGCCTGTCGAAGCTGCGCTCAAGGCCGCGCTCGCGGAACTGATGAAGATGCGTGAGGCCGAAGGCCGGCATTTGGCAAAGGACTTGGAGAAGCGCATCAAGTTCGTCCGCGATTCGGTGAAGAAGGTCCACAAAATCGTGCCCGGGGTGATGAAACGATACCGGCAGACGTTGCAGGAACGCATCAAACGGGCGGGCATCGACCTGCCCATCGACGATGAGCGCCTC
>JAYSTZ010000388.1:0-1578 GCA_043719365.1 Verrucomicrobiaceae bacterium
GTTTTACCACCCCACTATGTCTCAGGAATTCATCGCCACTGGCCGTCGCAAGGAAGCCGTCGCCCGCATCCGCATGTCCGCTGGCTCGGGCAAGATCGAAGTCAACGGTCGCGCGTTTGAGGACTACTTCAAGACGACCAATCTTCAAAACACGATTCTCCATGCGTTTGAGATCGTGAAGGCGACGAATGCCTACGATGTGAGCGTGAACGCGACCGGCGGCGGCATGAATGGCCAGGCCGGGGCGGTGCGGCTGGCGATTTCCAGGGCGCTCATCGAGGCGAACCCCGAACTGCGCGCCATTCTCAAGCCGGCAGGTCTGCTCACCCGCGACCCGCGTATGAAAGAGCGCAAGAAGCCGGGCCAGCCCGGTGCCCGCAAGCGCTTCCAGTTCAGCAAGCGCTAACAGCCACCCATTTTCCGCGAAAGCGACCCGCTTTCCTCCTCGAGACCCGCGCTGCGCGACCCCCAAATTCGCGCGCAGCGCGGGTTTTCTTTTCCCGGATTGGGGCGTTTTTGCGCCCGGCACATTCCGCAGCTATTTCATCCGGGAATCCTGACGCGCTCGGGGGACTCAAGCAGGGCGGGGCACGGCAGAGAAGTGGGCTTTTCGTAGAGAGAAATCGCCGGATGAGCCCGTCTCAATCCGCAAGTGCTTGTTGAATAATTTTTTTCACTCCAGTCAAAATGTCGGTGGCGCGGCATGGGAGTCCGCACTAGCCTGCGCGCCGTTCCCTCCATTGCCCTTGGGCTTTCACAGGTGGGGCATTTTGTAAATCATGAAATTACCTTTCATTTCTCCCTTCCGCGCAGTCACGCGGAGCATTTTGGCTTCGTCCATCGCTTCATTTCTGCTGGCGGGGATGGCCTATGGCGTGAATTGGTCGAGTACGCAGGCGCTGACTCTTGGTATGGACATCGGCCTCGATGACGTGGATTTGCTGTCGAACACCGTGGTGACGCTGAAGGGGGGGGGCGGCACGCTGCTGGAAAATACCATTTCCAATGCGAGTACCACTGCGGGGACGACGACGCTGCTGACGATCAATAACGACCCGGGGGCAGTGCGCACGCTCGCGGCGAACATCACGGTACTGGGAGGGGCCAACGGGCAAAGTCTGGTGATCGCAGGCAGTGCGGATTTTCGGCCGGGGTCGCTGGCTCAGAATTCATTCACAGGGATGCAGTTAGTGAAAGACGGCGGCACCGGCGAACTGATTCTCGATGCCCTTCTTAACGATCTCGATCAGGCGCTCCTGCGTGTGGTGAGCGGCACGGTTTCAGTCCTGGGCGGCGGCGGTGGTGGTGCCGCCAGCCCCATCTCGACTCTCCTGCAGGCGATTCGCATCGACGGAGCCACGGCGAAACTCCGCCTGGGCACATTTGACGGATCGTCCACCACCTTCAATAACTCCCTGCTCGTCAACGACTCCGGCACTCTCGAACACACCGCCATCAGCAACGACACGCTGACCGGATTCGTGAACATCGCCAGCGCGAAAACGCTCACCGCCAACATTACCGCTGGATCGCTCACCCTCTCCGGTGAAGTGAAAGGCGGCGGTCTGACCAAGACGG
>JAYSTZ010000389.1:0-8846 GCA_043719365.1 Verrucomicrobiaceae bacterium
CTCACCGGATAGCGCGACAGTGACCGGAGGCACCTGCGATGTCGCGTTTGCCAAAGGCAGTTACAGCCTCACATCATCGGTTTTGAGCCTGACATTCTCCACCGACCTAGGGCTCGCAGCCGGAGAGAAAATCTCTCTCACATTCACGCCGGTCACAGGCCAGACACAGTTGCCTGTTACCAGTTCACCGAGCGGGATGTACACGCTCGCAGCGCCGCAGGCATCGAGCAGTCCGCTGTACGACCCGCGCCGCTACACAGCCACGCCGGACGTCGGCACGCTGTTCGCCAGCACCAACACTTACAGCGGTTTAGTGACGGGCGCGGCGCAGAATCCGATCCTCAATCGCGGCAGCCTGTCCAGCGGCACGGACATTGTCACTTCGGGTTACAGCGATTGGGGAATTGGCAGCACCGACACAGCGCTGGCGCAGACGCCGATGCGCTCGCCGACGGTGTTTAACTTCTTCCTACCCGACTATCAGTTTCCTGGAACGCTGCAAAACAACGGCCTGACCACTCCGGAGTTTCAGCTCAGTTCGGAAACCAATGCGACGCGGCAGGCGAACAAACTCTACGACACCATTTACGGCACGTTCCTCACAGGAGGTCTCAATTCACTCGGGTCGCAGGACATCACCATCGACCTCGGACCGTGGATCAGTTCGCGCGATGCGACCGCGACGAACTACTGGACGAACACGGTCAACCTTCGCGACCTTATTCGGGAAATGAGCAAACTGCTGATGGCGTCTTCAATGAGCCAGTCGATGGAAGACACGATCTACAATTACGTCTCCAACACCGCGAGCGGCTACCTCGCGTATGGCACGACGCCATCGGAAAACGAACGTCGCGACCGACTGCGCGCCATTCTGCATTTCATCGCCATCTCGTCCGAATTCACCATCCAGAAATAACGAACATGCGTCCTACTCAAAGCAAACAAGACGACCGCCAACTGCTGCTCCGAACCCGTCGGGACTTCATTCGCCAGGCGGCCTGCGCGGCCGTCGGCACCGTGGGGATGAGCAATGTCCTGCGCGATTTCCGGTTCATTAACTCGGCGCTCGCGCAGAGCGGCGGAACATTCACCGACTACAAAGCGATGGTTTGCATTTTCATGAGCGGTGGAAATGACTGCAATAATTTCATCATTCCGCGTTTGGCCGGATACAGTAATTACAACGCCGTGCGTCAGGTTCTCGCCATTCCGGAGAGCGCGCTAAATCCAATCTCAGCCGTGAATAACGACGGAAACGACTATGGATTCCACCCAAGCTGTATCAAGCTCGCAAACCTCTTCAATGCCGGGAAACTGGCGACGATTTTTAATACCGGTCCCCTCCTCTACCCGATCACCAGAGAGCAGTACCAGAAAAAGCTCGTCGCAACACCACCGCAGCTTTTCAGTCACAGCGATCAAGTCACGCACTGGCAGACATCGCTCCCGGACCAGCCGCCGCGGACCGGCTGGGGCGGGCGCACGGCAGATAAGCTGCACCCTTATCAGTTCGATCTCTCACACGTCGGCAACGCTGCGAATCAGGCGCAAATTGCGCTCTGCACAAGCCTCGCCGGGGCCAATACGTTTGAAGTTGGCGGTGAAGTTCAGCAATATCACGTCTCCTCCTCCGGGGCGGTGCAGTTGAGCAGTCCGTTCAGCGTTGGTGGAACGTCGCACACAAACCGTAAGAACGCACAACTGGCTCTGCTCAATCTTCCCTCAGGCAACCTGCAGGTGTCGGCCTATGGCGATGTCATGGAGCGCGCCATCGTCTCTGCGGATCTCCTCACCACGGCCATCGCGCCTACATCCGCGACGAACTATTTTACAACGGCGTTCCCCAGTACCACGCTCGGCAATCAACTCAAGATGGTCGCGCGTATGATTGCGGGCCGCAACACGCTGAAGATGAAGCGGCAGATCTTTTTCGTTTCCGTCGGCGGTTACGACACTCACACGTCGCAGGTCGGCAATGCTACAAACCCGACCGACCAGACCGTCGGCTCACACGCTAATTTGCTCAACGAGCTCAGCGAAGCCATCGGCGCGTTCCATGCAGCGATGGAGCAGTTGACCCCGCTCGCTCCCGCAGACAATCTCGTCAATAAAGTCGTCGGCTTTACCACCAGCGACTTCGGGCGGACCTTCCCGAGCAACGGTCAGGGCTCCGATCATGGCTGGGGCAGTCATCACATCATCTTCGGCGGAGACGGAACCGCAAACAGCGCCGTTAAAGGAAAACGGACCTACGGGCAATTTCCTGTCCTTCAAATCAATGGCCCGAACGACACGAGCACGGGACGCTGGATTCCGACGACGAGCGTGGATCAATACAGCGCGACGCTTGCGAAATGGTTCGGCATCAGCTCAACGAATATGCCGTACGTGTTTCCAAATCTCGGCCGCTTCGCCGTGCCGGATCTCGGCTTCATGGCTTAATAGGCCGAAAGAAGTTGGCAGCGCCGCCAGTATCTCAAAACGCCGCTCTTCACCCGAAGCTCCTTCTGCGGAGAGAGTCTCCAGCGGACGGAAATTTCGCTCGCTGACCGCCCTACTGAACCGCTACATTTCGATGCGTATTACGGATTGCAAATCGTTCGCATTCATTTCTTAATTAAGAAACTCTGTCCGCTGAATCACCCAAAACATCTTTCCAATGACACCCATGAAGACATCTCGCGCATTCCGTTTCCTAGCGACTCTGGCGCTTTTCACTTCGTTTACGCCGCTGCGAGCCGTTGTGGACCTCGATCACGATGGCATCAGTGATATCTGGCGTCTGAAATTTAATGCGCCAGCGCTCCTGCCAAACGCTGATGCGGATGGCGATGGGAAATCGAACTCCGATGAAGCAAAGGCGGGCACCGATCCATTTTCGCCCACGGATATCATCAAGGTGACGGACCTCACGCTCAGCGGGGGAAACATCCAGGTGCGTTGGCCCTCGATCATCGGAAAGCGCTACAAAGTGCAGTCGAGCACGAATCTCTCGAACGTGAACGGTTGGACGGATGCGACAGGTTTTATCGATGGTTCGGGTTCGGCAATTGCGCAGTCGTTTCCGGCTGGCGGTGGCGGAACTTTTTACCGGGTGGCCGTTTATGAAAAGGACACGGATGGCGACGGCGTGGACGACTGGGAAGAGATTCAGCTCGGGCTCGATCCGGAATCTTCCCACAGCAACGGGTTAAGCGCGCAGTCAGATTTGGCGTTTGTCACGGCTGGGCTTACGGCTCCGAGCGTGGTAACCGTGGCGGCGCAGTCGTCGTCGATTGCTGAAAACGCGCTGAATCCCGGTGTGTTTTCGGTCGTTCGCACGGGCGGATTCAAACCGCTGACGATTGCTTACACGGTAAGCGGAACGGCGTTGGCAGGGTCTGATTATACGGCCCTATCAGGTTCGGTTGTGATCCCGATGGGGGCGAACAGCGCGACCATCTCGCTGACGCCGCTGACGGATTCGATCTCGGAGTCGCCAGAGTCGGTGGTAGTGACTCTGACGGCGAATGCGGCTTACACGCTCGGCGAGCCGAAGGCTGCGGGCATGTTGATCACGGACCAGGTGCAGTTCAACGGCACGGGGTTGGTTGGGCAGTTTTGGGGTGAAGGAACGAATGTAGTTCTCAGCCAGACGGTGACGCCGACCTACACCGGGAATCCGTCGCTGACCCGGATCGATCCGCAGGTGACTTTCTCGTGGCCGGGCAACAATGAGCCGCCGGATGTTTCGCTCGCGACGAACGCGGCGTTTTCGGATGGCTATTGGTCGAGCCGCTGGACGGGGGAGGTTTTGCCGGCGTACTCGCAGGTTTATACGTTTAACCTCGAAACCAACATGGCGGGACGCGTCTGGGTGAACGGGCAACTCGTCGTGAACAACTGGCCGCCGACGACGGTGGTAAAAAACAGCGCGACGGACCCGACTTGCCAGGGCGTCATCTCGCTCGAAGCCGGACGCCGTTATCCGATTGTAGTGGAGCATTATCAGGATGCCGGAACCGGGCGCGTTCATCTGCGCTGGCAGAGTGCGAATGAAGTAAATCCGGCGACGAGTCTCGTCGAGTTGCACGTCATCCCGCAAAACCGGCTTTTCCCCAACATGCCGCCACAAATCACAAGCGGGCTGGATATGCTGACGTTTATTGGCGGGCCAACTTTCAATTATCAGATCACGGCAAGCTCCGCGCCGACGAGCTACAATGCGGCGAATCTGCCTCCCGGATTGAGCATCAATACGGCGACCGGGCTGATTTCCGGTTCGCCAACGCAGACTGGGAGTTGGAAGGTCGTGCTGACGGCGACCAACGCTTACGGATCGGGCTCGGCAGTTTTGTCGCTGGAAATTCTTCAGGCCGGTGGCGGCGTCTCACGCGAGAAATGGAATGCTGCCGGAACGACGATTGCATCAATTCCGACCGGGACGGCACCGGCCTCGACGGCGACGCTGACCTCCCTGCAAGCACCGACGAATGACGGTGACGCATACGGCGCTCGCATCCGTGGCTACATCTCGGCACCGGCGACGGGCACTTACACTTTCTGGCTCGCAGCGGACCACGCGGCGCAGCTCTTAATCTCGGACGACTCGGAGCCCGTGAATGCTTGGAACCGTGCGGAATTGACATCACCTTCCACCGCTGCACCGGACTGGAGCACGGCAGCGAAATCCGAACTGCTGTATCTTGTCGCGGGGCGGCAGTATTATTTTGAAGTGCTGCACAAAGAGGACACCGGCGCTGACTTTGTGGCAGTCGGATGGGCAAAGCCCGGCCAATCCACGGCGGCACCGAGTGAAGTGGTGCCGGGATATGTGCTGACGCAATACACGCCGGCTGCCCCGATCAGCGGCGAGAGCACGCTCTACACAACGACGATGACGGCGCAAGGCGGAGCGGTGACCGCAGGTTACGGCTCGGGCACGCTGATTCTCAGCGCGGACCGCACACAGGCTAAACTGTACTTCGACTACGGAAATCTCACGACCGGACTCACGGGGCGCCACTTGCACAGCGGTGCGGATGGCGGGCAGATTATTTTCGACATCGACGTTGGCGTCCCCGGTCCCGACGGCAGTTTCACTTGGAACATCGGGCCGGTAGCCGGAGTTACGGATAAGGACGGCGATAACGACAGCGACGCTGCGGACATTGTGAAGCTGATCGAAAATGGCGACTGCTACATCAATCTCCACACCGCAAATTATCCTGCCGGCGAAATCAAGGGCTACTTCCGCCTTGCGGCCGGTTCGCAGACTTTCACTGCTCCGGCAGCGCCTCCGTCTTTCCCGGATGACCATACGGACGCGGCTGCGGCTGCGCGGTTTTTGACTCAGGCGACTTTTGGCGGGAGTCTCCCGGACATAGCCTCGGTGCAGAGCCTCGGCTACGAAGGCTGGATTGATGCGGAGTTCGCAAAACCAGTCACGCTGACTTATCCTTACGTGTTTGAAAACCGCAATCGCACGAACACGGAGGGGCCGACTTACTACAGCAGCCTGATGTATAATGCGTGGTGGAAAAACGCTGTCACTGCGCAGGATCAACTCCGCCAGAAAATGACATTCGCGCTGAGCGAAATTTTGGTCTCGTCGATTGACGAGGGCAGTCCGCTTTATGACAACGCGCAGGCAGTCAGCGACTACTACGACACGCTCGCCGTCGGTTTCCTCGATCCAGCCAGCCCGAACAACCAGGTGCATCCCGTTGTTTCTCCGGTTTTGCGCACGCTACCGGGTATAACCGGCTACGGAGGCAGTCCTGTGCTGCAATCCGGCGCGTTTGGAAACTTCCGCGACATTCTCGTCACGGTGACTCTGCACCCTGCGATGGGCCGCTACCTTGACATGCTGCGGAACGACAAGCCGGACAAAAATACCGGGCGCATCCCGAACGAAAACTACGCTCGGGAAATCAAGCAGCTCTTCAGCCTCGGGCTGAACCGGCTGCACCCCGACGGCTCACTGATGCTCGACTCGAAAGGGTTGCCGGTGCCGGTTTACGACCAGGATGCGATTATCGGTTTTGCACACGCGTTTACCGGGTGGGACTATTTCTACACGGGCAGCTATAGGACATCGTTTGGCGCTTCTTCAAACTGGGTGGAGCCGATGCGAGAAGTCCCCGTGCGCCATTACACCGGGCCAAAACGGCTGTTGAATAATGTGGTCGTTCCCGGCCTCGCGACGGTGGGTGGACAGCCGCTCGATCCTTACGCGACTCATAGCGCCGCGCAGTATAATGATCCGGCCTATCAAGCTCTCGCTGCGCAGGAATTGCTAATCACGCACGATAAGATTTTCAATCACCCGAACGTCGGGCCGTTCATCTGCCGCCAACTGATCCAGCGATTGGTCACCAGCACGCCAAGCCCCGGCTTCATCTACCGTGTGACGCAGAAATTTAACAACAATGGCAGCGGCGTTCGCGGCGACATGAAGGCCGTCGTGAAAGCCATCCTGCTCGACTACGAAGCGCGGTCCACGGCTGCGCGTCAGGCAATCGGCTACGGCAAGCAACGCGAACCGGTGGTGCGTGTCACCAACATCGCACGCGCATTCCCGCCTCAGTCGAGCCTCAGCGGTACCTGGGAGCAGGACGGCGGAGGTATATTGTTGACGACTACTGCGCCGCACAATGTGACTAGTGGCCAAGCGTTCCAACTCACATTCGGCGACACGCCGACGCCTTCCGGCACGCCGCTGGCGCTCTCGGCGCTTTATACCACAAGCACGCTCGGCGGCACATTTACCCAGACTGCAACGACGCTCGCCGTCCGCGCACAGGACTGCGCCCGCGGCACATATTCAAAGGCCGCAGGCACGCTCACGACGACAATCAACGCGACCCACCCGCTTGCGACTGGCGGAAAAGGCTACGTTCGCTTCCGTGGTGGTCCGCTTGCAGGATTGAGCGGGCTTTACCCGGTGACCGTGACAAGCGGCACTGTTTACACCATCCAGCTCCCTGCCGGAAGCGAAGCGCTGGCGACAACTGGTAATACCGCGGTGGAAACCTCGGACACCTCGTTCATCACCGGCAGCTACTCGCTTCCAAAGCCGACCGCTCCGGCAACTACCGGCACTTGCACCATCACCACGAACTCCGAGCACGGCCTCACGACTGGAGCGAACGTCTATATCGACTTCAAAGTGGACACGAGCAACTACGCGCCAATCGATGGCACGTTCTCAATCACCGTCGTGGACAAGACCAAGTTTACCATCACCGCAACGTATCCGGTCGATGGTAACGGTGTGCTCCAAAACGGCGGCACGCTCAGCAACCAAATGGTCGCCGCTGCTGAAGCTCCCGTCCTCAATCGCGGTGGCCATGTCGCAGGTTATCAACTGCTCGGCGGCTACGGCGACTTCACAGTCGGCAGCACCGACACCGCGCTCGGCATGACGCCGATGGCTTCGCCCACGGTGTTCAACTACTACCTCCCGGATTACCAGTATCCCGGCACGCTCGCAGCGGCAGGGCTCTACACGCCGGAGTTCCAGATTACCTCGGACACCACCGCGATGGGCCAGGCGAACTTCATCTACAACGGCATCTTCAATCCGAACTTCACATCCGGCCTCAGCAGCTTCAACGGCGGCGGCGCGGACATCGGAATGGACATCTCACCGTGGATGACTCTGCGTCCGACATCGGCATTCCCGTGGACCGACAACGACACCGCCAACACCAGCGGCGACAATTTGCGCAACTTCATCCGCGAAATGTCGAAGCTCCTCATGGCCGGCCAAATGAGCACCGCGATGGAAAACGAAATCTACAATTTCGCGACCTATCGCGCGAACCCGACCACCGCGCCGACGGTTTACACGAACATCACCTACACAAACGGCACCACGACGACGTTTGCAAATACGAGCAGCGGCACCACGCTCACTCACCGACGTGACCGCGTCCGGGCAGTTATCCACCTCATCGTCACATCACCCGAGTTCACCATTCAAAAATGATTGCCGCCTGAACCCGCGCACTCACATCCAAACCGAAAACATTATGGGCACCAAACGCACTCTCGAAGACGAACGCCAACTCCTGCTCCGCACCCGCCGCGACTTCATCCGTCAGGCCGCGTGCGCAGCCGTCGGCAGCGTGGCGATCAGCAATCAGCTCCGCGACTTCCGCTTCATCAACTCCGCACTCGCGCAGAGCGGCGGCGGATTGAACGACTACAAAGCGCTCGTCTGCGTCTTCCTCTCCGGCGGAAACGATTGTAACAACACCGTCGTCCCGACCGGCTCTGGCTACGGAACCTACGCTGCAGGACGGCAATTTCTCGCCATCCCCGAAGCGAACCTCGTCCCGCTCAGTCCGCTCAACAGCGACGGAAATTCGTACGGACTCCACCCAAATCTCAACGAGTTCGGCACGCTCTTCCATGAGCAAAAACTCGCCGTTCTTTTCAACTCGGGCCCGCTCGTTTACCCGATGACGCAGGATCAGTACAAAAAGAACCTCGTCACCAAACCACCACAGCTATTCAGCCACAGCGACCAGGTAACCCATTGGCAGACCTCTCTGCCCGACCAGCCCGCAAACACTGGCTGGGGCGGGCGGCTTGCGCGCGAGATGTTCATGGATATGACTGCATCGCAGCGCACAGCCTCGCAGATTTCCCTCTGCACCAGCATTTCCGGGCAAAACACGCTCGAGATTGCAGACACATTCGGCATCAACCTCGATAGCGGCGAGCCTGCCGCAAACATCGGGAAATTAAAGCAATACCATGTTTCCACCGACGGAGCGGTCGTACTCAACGGCGTCACAGGCAACCGAAAAACCTCAATGGTCAATATCGCGCGCCTCTCCCGGCCGAACTTGCAG
>JAYSTZ010000390.1:0-8846 GCA_043719365.1 Verrucomicrobiaceae bacterium
ATCCACCGTCGGCCGCGACAGCACGAAGTTCGCAGCGCTCGATGTGCCCGTGTAATCATTGATCCCGCCGCCGCCGGTCCGCTCGTTCGCGCTGACTCCGGGCGTGCTCGTCCATGTCACTGTCGTGCTGTTGCCCACGGTCGATCCCGCAGGCGCGGTCGATGCGACCGTTGCGTTGATCGTCACGGTTGCGCTGGAACCAGCGGCAATCGAATCGAGCACGAGGTTCACGTTATTCCCGGAAGTCGTGTTCGTCGAGATGGTCGCGCCGCTGACGCTCAACGAACCAAATGCCAGAGTGCTCGCAAGCACGTCGGCGATGTTGATGTCGTAGGCCGTCGCGTTGTTGGCCGCGGCGTTCGTAATTGTGATGGTGTATTGCACCGCATCGCCGGCATCGGTGCCGCTAACGACGAGCGTTTTTGTCACACCAAGCACGGGCTCCACAACGGTCGAGGTGATCGTGTTCGAGTTGCCTCCGTGGGCATCGGGCGCGCCGACGCCGTCTTTGTCGAGAAGCACGCTGAAAGTGTTCGGCAGCGAACTGGCGGCCTGATTGGCCACTTCGTTGACGACGATCGCCTGGAACTCAATCACGACGGACTCGACCGCTGCGGTGGTGTCGGTGTTGGTGAGGTTGCCGAGCTTAAAGAACACGTCGGTGCCCGATGTGTAAGTATCGACGTTGGTGGTCGAATTGTTCGACACGGCAGCATCCGGCATCGTGAAAGTCGGCGTGCCGACGCTCGTCTGCGCGAGGCCTGCGCCGCTGAGCGTGCTGGAGGTGAGCTGCCCGGCGGAAGAAACGAGCGCGACGACGGCCGTTCCATTCACAAACTGAAAGCCCGCAGGCAAAGCGTCCTGGACTTGGAAATTCGTGAACGACCCGATCGGGATCGTGACCACAAGCCGGAACGTCGCCGTTTCACCGACGGAAAGATTCGCGCCGCTCGTGCCCGCGACGCTGGTCGTTTCCAGCGATTTGGTGAGGCCGAAAACGGGGCTCTCACCGAAGTTGTTCGCCGTGCCGTTGACACCGGCCGAGAGCGCGATTGCGCTGAATACATCGTTCGCCGTCGTGCCGCCCGGAGTGCCGATCGTGTCGGTTCCATCATTGTAACCGGAGGGCTGTGTCTCAGTGATGGTGTAGGTGCCGGGACGAAGATTCGTGAATGAGTAAGCGCCGGCCGCGTCTGTCGTCAGGACAATATTTACCGACTGTGCGAGGTCGTCCGTGCCGGAGAGCGTGACGGTCGCCGCGGGGATGCCGCTTTCGAATGCGTCGAAGATGCCATCATTATCGAGGTCGCCGTAAACATTTCCGCTCAGCGAAGCCGGAATGAGTTCGCCGAAATTGTTGGCCGTGCCGTTGACTCCAGCGGACAGCACGATGTTTGAAAACACATCGTTCGCCGAGCTGCCGCCCGGCGTTCCGATTGTGTCGAGACCATCGAAAAAGCCCGCAGGCTGCGTCTCCGTAATGGTATAACCGGAAGCATTGCTCGGCTGTAGCGGCGTGAAGACGTAGTTGCCGGAAGCATCGGTGAGGACGCTTATATTTACGGCGCTTCCAAACGCATCCGTGCCGGTGAGCGTGAGCGTCACGCCTGAGATACCCGTCTCGCCGACGTTGATCACGCCATTGTTGTTGAGGTCGCGATACACGGTGCCGCTCAGCGTTGCGGCCGGCAATTCGCCGAAATTGTTTGCTGTTCCGTTGACGCCGGAGGCCAGCACGACGCTTGAAAATACGTCGTTCGCCGAGGTGCCGCCGGGCGTTCCGATCGTGTCGATCCCGTCGAAGAATCCCACAGGCTGCGTCTCGGTGATGACATACGTGCCGGGGCGCAGATTCGGGAAAATGTATGCGCCCGATGCGTCCGTCAGCACCGCGATCGGGGTGATCGCTCCGAGGTCGTTCGTGCCCGTCAGCGTGATCGTCGCATTCTGAATTCCGGTTTCGCCCACGCCGAGCTGGGTGCCATCGTTGTTCAGATCGCGATAGACGGTTCCGGCGAGCGATGATGACTGGATTTCACCGAAATTGTAGCCGGTTGCGGCGACTCCCAGCGCAAGATTGATCGTGCTAATCACGTCCGACAGCGGATTGTTCGTAGTTGCCCCGCCGACGCTGCCCACGGTGTTCAAACCATCGAGTAATCCGACGGGCTGCGTCTCAGTGATCGTATAACCGGGCGCGATGCTCGGCCACAGGCCGGTGAAGCTGTAATTTCCGTTCACATCGGTCGTGGTCGAAATGTTCACCGCAGTTCCTGCCGTATCGGTGCCCGTGAGCGTCACCGTCACGTTATTAAGCAGCGGTTCGCCGACGTTGATTGCGCCGTTGTTGTTGTCATCGCGATACACGGTGCCCGCGAGGCTCGCTCCGCCGATCGTGAACGAGTAATCTTCGACTTCGCCCAAATTGCCCTGGCCGACCGAACGTTCGTCGAGCGCCGTAGTTCCCGGGATGTCGGCCAATAAGACCGAGTCGGTGATGCGAACGCGCATGTAGGACTGCCCGAATTTCACCTTGGTCGCGTCCAGCGGAATCGACGACCATGTCAGCGTCGCGCTCTGCTGCCCGGCACCGCTCGGCGCGAGAGCACTGGCATATTCCGAGAGCTGAAAAGCGCCGTCGCGGTTGAAATCGATCCAAGAGTGAATGGTCCGCCCGGTGCCGGTGTTGTTGAAATATGAGACGGTCGTCGAGTAGCTCGTCTGACCTACGACGAACGTAGCAAGTGAGGCAATTCCGTCTTCGTCATCGGGCGCACCGCTATCGACGTTATCATCGCCGAGAGCGTCTGCGCTGGAAAATGGCGCACCTTCGGAGTCCACGGTGAGTCCGAGACGAATGGAGGCGGATGCGTTTCCTTCGCGGGCAGCACCTGCGCCACCGGCATCGTAAGTCGCGGGCGCGTCACCGTAGTCGAGCGTGTTCGCATTAAACGAGACGACGTAGTATGCGTCGTTGCCCAAAGTGTTTGAAGTCTTGTCCTTTCCGGGGCCGGCGAGTGCATTATCTGCTGCTCCCACAACTTTTCCCGAGTCGAGGTTCGAGTGGACCGTCGTCGCAAGAAAAGCTAGGCCTGTCACGTCGCTGAAACCCATCTGGCCATGTCCGACGATGTCGCCCGTCTGGCCGAAGTAGTCATTACCGGCACCTCCGATGATTGAGAGGTATTCCTTGGTTGCGAGATCAGGCGTAAATGTAGAGATGAAAAGGTCGAGTCCGCCACCGAGAGTCCCGTCGTAATACGCGCTCGGCGGGCTGGAATTCTGGACCGGGAAGGTTCCGCCAGAAGTCGTCCCATAAACGATCACCTTGTTCGAACGGGTATCGATTGCGATTCCGCCGATATTGTCCTCCAAGCTGCCGCCAAGATAAGTGCTTTGGAATCCTGCGGCACCGCCCCCGAGCGAGATACGCGAGATGAAGACATCGAACAAGCCGCCACCATTCGCGGGCTGGGCGCTATCAACCACAGGGGCGACAGTCCCGCCGCCCGAGGCGACGAGTCCTGCCACTGCTGTATAAGTGAAGGTGGTGGCTGTGGGAACGGACGCAATCGTATAGGTGCCGTTATAGCCAGCGACGCCCACACCGGTGATCGTGACTTGCGCCCCCACCGTCAGTAAATGCGCGGCACTCGTCGTGATGGTTACTGTCGTGCCGACCTGCGTCGCGCCGGTAGGAGAGGCAGCGATGGCCTGATTTTTAACGCCGATTACACCGGTATCAACGATCCCAGGGAGGTTCGTGGACGACGTATTCGCGCCGATATAAAAGAAACTGTTCGTCGCCGTGATCTGCGACGCGGTGGTATTACTCGCCAGTGCGCCTTCATCAAGCGTGCCGCCAAGGAAGGAAAATACGCCGAAGGCGGCCGGGACCGTCGCCTGCTGCGGAAGCACGCCCACGAGCAACTCTGTCGCGCCGGCAGCCGTAGCGTCCACCGCATTTACCAACGCAGGATACGCAGCACCGACCGCACTGTTTGTGGTAAAGACGAGCCTGGACTTGTCCGGCGTCAGCGCGATGGCGGTGAAATACTCATCAAGAGAGCCACCCACATACGTCGCCCAATTCGCAATCTGAGCTGTGACCGTGCCCCCGCCCGATGCTGCGAGACCAGACACTGCGTTTGTGTAAGTGAAGGTATTGACCCCGGTGACGGTCGCCAGAAAACTTCCATTGTATCCGGCGACCCCGACGCCAGCGATGGTGACGGTTATCTGAGTGCCAACTGCGCCAAGGCCGTGCGGAGCGGTGGTGGTTATCGTCACCGTCGTGCCGACCTCGGTCGCCCCGGTTGGGCCGGCTGCAATGACACCATTTGCAGCGGCATTCTGGGTGTATCGAATGATCACGCCTTCGGTGAGGAGACCCGCTGCGTTTCCAGCATAGGTGGCGTCCGGCCCGATGTTCGCTCCGGGGATTTGCGCAGCCGGGATCGCTGCATTCACACGACCGCCGACGTAGAACGTATTGTTGTCTAAGATCGCCACCGAGTTCAACACGTTCAGCGTCACAGACTCGCCGGAGAAAGTCCGCGTCGCCAGATTGGCGGAATAGATTTGCACCAACCCCGAGGTCCACGAAAGGAGCACCCGCCCATCCGGAAACAACTCGAGGTCCGAAGGCACGCCAAACGGGGCTCCGACCGTTTCAGCAATCGTCTGATTCACCGCTGTGGTGATTCCCGCCACAGCACCGGTGCCAGTCCACGCAGTGATATTAGTTCCAGCCGTATTGAGCCGGAATATGTAGCCTTGGTTGATGGCGGTCCCTTGAGCGAAGCCCGCATTGACCTCCAAGTAGGAGTTTATCGTTCCACCAGGGCCATAGCTCGCGTTCGTCACGATTTCACGCGTCCATCCGGAGACGTAAACGCCGTTCGCATTTACGTTCACAGCGAACACGTACGAGTCGAACGCTGCCGCATTGAGGTCGATGTATGTGCTCCAGGCAATGTTCGGATCAATAACGAGCGGCTTGTCGGCAACGATGTCGCCGGAAAGTTCATAGCGGATCTCTCCCGCATGATCGCCCGCCACCATTGCCGCGCCGACCGCGTGCTTTTGGCCTTCGATGACTTGATAGACCTCCGGCATCTTGAGCGCGAGATCCTGATACCGCATGTCGAGTGTCGCCGAACCATCCGCACCAAAAATAATCCCGTCCTGCCCTGTCGCCGCGATGCGGATCTGCGAGTAGTCCTGCGCACGCGCCAAAATCCAGTCGAACTCCAACACTCCTTTGTCCGCAGAGTACAACCGCAAATCCACGCCGTTATACACGCCGCGCAATGTGAGCTCGGTGAACAAATCCGGCGTCAGCGACGACCCATCCGGCTGCTGGTAACTGCCAATCGCATCGGAACTCTCCCCTGGAACAATCACCCAATCATTGCCGGAACCGGTGAACGAGATATCGACGATATGCTGTCCAAACTCGCCCGTCGCAGTGTCAATCTGGTTCGAGATGAGCCGTAAATGGTCGTCGTACACGTGCATCGCGCCAAACGTCGTCTTGAATCCATACTGAACCCCTTCAGGGAATTGCCCGACATTCTTCTCGAAGAAAATCTTCTCCGTTGAATCGCGCACCACCGCCTCGATTTCCGCGCGCTGCGCGTCCGTGAGCTGCGAGGCATCGGCTGGCAGCGCAGCCGCGGCGGTCGCGGTTTCAGCGGGAACCGGTGCCGGAGCTGGTGTTTCCTCTGGGCCAACTAGACCCTGCGTCGCAGTCGGCGCGGGGGCGGGGGCGGGTTCGGGCGCCAGATTCTCGTCCACATTGGGCGCTGCATTGCAAAGAATACGTTCCTCGAACGACTCCAAAAGCAATGGTTTCCGACGGCGTTGAGGACTCGGTGTTTTTTTACGCGGCATATTAAAAGGTTGCTGTTTACGAAAATATTTTTACCGGAATGGATTTTTGGAAGTCGAATACATCGAAAGTCGTACACGCTCCCTTCCGGGTTGCCGAGAGAAGCGGAAGACGCGCCGTTTTACAAATAATAATTAGAGAAAATGTGGTTGCAAAACGCTTACTGCGGCGACTAAAAACTCCGAGCGGAGTGGCCTTCCAAACCAGCCAACCGCCCAATTACGTTTTCCATGCGCTTATTCCAGCCCTTTATCCTGACCATTGCAATCGCCTCGCTCACGCAATCCGTTTTCGCGGCGGAAGTTGAGAAACAACTGCCTGAACGGTGGGAACGCAACGACCGCGAGGACGCCTTGATGGGCGATTTCCAGCAGGACATCTCGCGAATCCCATCCAAGCCCCGCCGTTTCGCATCCACGCCCGCGACTGAGAAAATGCCGGGCGATTTTTCGCCGTGGTGGATTCGCGGACAGGGCCAGACGATCGGCAGCAAGACCCGCGGTCAGGGCATCACTCTGGAAGATCTCTATGTTCGCGCGATCCGCAACTCGAACCAGATTCGCGTATTCTCCGACCTCCCGCTCATCCGCGAGACGGGCATTCAGGAGGCAAAAGGCGCGTTTGATACGAACACATTCGTCTCCGCGATGTTCGACCGCAAGAACGAGCCGGTCGGCAACACCCTCACCACCGGCGGCGCGAATCGCTTTAAACAGGACGAATGGTCCTTCGAAGCGGGCGTCCGCAAAAAATTTGTGACCGGCACCGAAGTCACCGTCTCCCAAAAGCTCGCCCGCACGGACAACAACTCGATTTACTTCGTCCCGAATCCGCAGTCGCGCGCGACTCTGGAACTCAACATCGTCCAGCCGCTTCTCAAAGGCGCAGGCATCGGCTACAACCGCTCCATTATTGAAATCGCGAGGATCGACTCCGAGGTCGCGATGTCCGAATTTATCCGGCAGAGTGAGAGCCATTTGCAGGAAATCGCCCGCGCTTACTGGAGCCTTTACGCCGCGCGTGTCACATATCTCCAGAAGCTGAAGCTCCTCGAAGAGACCGGTAAACTCGCCGACGAAGTCAAAGCCCGCGTCAAACTCGACACGCAGAGCAGCCAGCTCTTCCGCGCCCAGAGCGCACTCGCCGGACGGAAAGCCGACCTTATCCGCTCCGAGGCCGCGATTCGCAACGCGCAGGACCGCCTCCGCAGCCTCACGAACGACCCCGGCCTCTTGCGCAGTCCCGATGTCGAGCTCATCCCGCGCGACCACCTTGTCCTCAACGGCGACATGGTGGATGCTCAGGGTGCCGCCCGCGTCGCACTGGAAACTCGGCCCGAAATCAATCAGGCATTCATGCAACTCCGCGCCGCAACCGTCCGCGCCGACATGAGCAGAAAAGAACTTCTCCCCGAGCTCAACCTCGTCCTCAAAGGCGCACTCGGCGGCCTCGACGACGGCAACTACGGCACCGCGTGGACCAACGAATACAACACCGGCGGCCCCGGCTACGGGGTCGGCCTCGTCTTTAATTACCCCATCGAGAACAACATCGCCAAAGCGCGCCACGAACGCCGCCTCATCGAGCTCCGCCAGCAAATCAACCAAGTGAAAACCACCGTCGATAGCGTCATCCTCGAAGTGCAAGTCAGCGCTCGCGAAGTCGCCACCAGCTACCGCGAAGCCCTCGCGAAATACTCCACGGTCAAAGCTTACGGAGAAGACATCGCCACCCTCGAAGCCCGCCGCACCATCCAGCCATTCTCCGACCCCGCAGTCGCCGCCATCATGGGAGCCGAAGCGACAAAAACCGCACAGGCCACGCAGACCACCGACTACATCGACCGCATGCTCGACGCCCAGGATCGCCGCGCCACCGCAGAGGAGGAATTCATCCGCTCCGCCGCAAACTACCAAGTCTCGCTCGTGAACATGCAGCGCTCGAAAGGAAAGCTCCTCCGCTTCGAAGGAATCAAAGTGATCCGCGACCGCGAAAACGGCCTCCCCACGCTCCACCTCGAGAAAGGCATGGGCGGCGGCAAAGACTTCAAAAAGATCATCACCAGCGAGTAGCGGGCGGGTTTGGCCGCTTTTCGGAATTGTGTGCCGTCACCTGCGACTCCCTCCGTGCAGGCGCGCAGTGGGCAACACCGGAATTGTGCCATCGTTGAAAGCCCCTCTTTTTCTGCCCTCCATTTTTATGCCAAAAAAAGAGGGCTCATTTTGGCATAAAGATGAAGGGCAGAAATATGGCGCGCCATGGCCCTCCGCCATTTCGCAATGGCTCGGATTCTCAGAGCGTATTGATTCCCGTAAATTCCGCAGACCCAAATCCTCCTCAGGCAGATCGCGCTACTGGATGACTTTATAGTGGAGGCTCAGGGTGTGGAAGACGTGCTTTTCCTCCTTCGCCTCGGCGGTAAAATAGACGAGTTCGACGGCCGTATTGTTCTTGTTCCACTTGTAAGCGACGATCGTCGAGGTCCCCTTTCCGTCCGGGAGTTCATTCGTCTCACGCACCATCTGCTGACCGGCGCCATACGTCCGCTCCAGAAGTTGCCGCTTTTCTCCCAGGCAGATATTGTAGTCCGCCTCCTGCCAGCCCTCCTGCAAGTACTGGAGTTCCACTTCCGCCAGCGTTCCACCGGTGATGCGCTCGCTCACCTTGCCGTCCGGCCCGCGATCCTTCGAGATTTTGCCGCCTGTGAAGTAAAAGACGACTTGACCAAGAGCGGGTGGTTTCGGCGCACTCGGGTCGTTTGCGTCGGGTTTTTTAAATCCCCCGACGACAATCGCGCAACGTCCATCGATTTTCCGGCGCTCCTTGAGCGTCAGTTTCGCCGCAGCAATCTTCAACTCCACCCGCTTCGAATCCTCCTTCCAGTCTAGCCCGAAAGGCGGGCGAATCTCTTTATCGCTCACGATCGAACCCATCGCCGTCGCCGTCCCAGCCT
>JAYSTZ010000040.1:0-2119 GCA_043719365.1 Verrucomicrobiaceae bacterium
GCCTCCGATGATCAGTCCCGCGTAAATTCCCGCCTGATGCAATCCCACCGCGCGCGAACGCGTCGGGCCGACATGGTAATCCGTGATGAGCGCGAGCGCCGCGGGGATGTAGAAGGCTTCACTGATGCCCATCAGCGCGCGGCTCGCGACGAGTTCGTGAAATGTGGTCACATGCCCTGTGAGCCACGTCGTCGCCGACCAGGTGAACAAACTCGTCGCGATGACCCAGCGGCGGCTGAAGCGATCCGCGAGGTAGCCGGCGAAGGGACTGAGCACCGCATACACCCACTTGAACGATCCCAGCACCAGTCCCCAGTCCGCCTTGTTGGCGATGCTCGGGATGTCCGCGACCATCGAGGACTTCATCGCCGCGAGCATTTGCCGGTCGAGATAGTTCAACAGCGCGACCGGAAAGAGCAGCGCCACCATCAGCCACGCGGCGCGAACGAGCGGTCGTGTATCGGGGGACATGCGGGCGGAGAGTAATCCGTAATCAGTGTTCAGTCATCAGTTCATCGCGCGTCGCTCGGCGCGCTGGATGACCACACTTCCGGTGAACGAATTCCCGGCTTCACTTCACCGCTGGGAATCACGATGCGTTGCTTCCACAGCACGGCCGTCGTCGTCACATGCGCGAAGGGCGCGTTGCCCATCGACTCCCATCGATCCATCTTTGGATCATAGGCGAGCACATCGTGACGAAATCCCGTGTGCTGATTGGGAGGCGCGTTGACCTGCGACCCATCGTCGCCGCCGATGACGAACAACTTGCCATTCACCACCGGGGCTGGAGACGGCGCGGCCACCGCCACGCGCGGAAGATCCGCGAGGCGTTTCCATCCCTTGCCCGGCGTGTAACGCCACGCATCGCGCAACCATTCGCGAACCGGTTTTCCAGCCAGCCCCGGATGCAACGCCGCGCCACCGAAGACGTAAAATGATCCATCATACGAACCCGCCGTCGCCAGGATTCTGCCTGCACCGGGCAACGGCTCCAGTTTTCGCCATTCAGGTCGCTTCGGTGAGAGGTTCATTGCGAACAACGTGTTCACCGCATTCGTCGCGTCGGGCGTCGCCGTGCCGCCGCAGAGGTAGGCGGGTGTTACCGACGAGTGCGCCGCAAAGATTCGCGCGCGGCTCCGGCATGCCGAGGAGCAACTCCGTCTCAAGTCGTCCCTTCGACCAGCGCAAGACGATGGCCGAGCCATGATGATGCGTTGGGGAGCTGCCACCGAAGCAGACCAATCCACGTTTATGCGACACCGTGACGCCGTAGCCCAGCGGCAGCGGCAGTCGCCCCGCGGATCGCCATGCGCCGTCCGGTTTTTCCAGCACGAAGACTTCGTCATGCCAGACCTTGGTCCCGCCTTCCCATGGTTTCTTGTCGGGAAAATTCGCGCCGCCCGCGACGAGCAACGCCTCTCCGCCCACACCAGCGAAGGCACCCGCGACGCCGAGCGTATTCGGCAGCGGCGGCAGCTTCTCCCAGCGAAGCTCAGATGCGTTGAGCGAGGTTAAAGCCAAGCTCGCTACAACAAGGACAAGCATTCGCGAACGCACCGCGGCAAGCGGCTTGATGACGCACGTTTGTAGTTTGAGGAATTTCATCCGCGGTTCATCAAGACGTCCTTTTCGTGTTTGCGCACTTCCGCCAGCCAGGCTTTGCCGACGGGGATGCCTTTGCTCTCGCAGTAGTAATCCCACACGGCACCAAAGGGGAGCGACTTGCTCTCTTCCTGGAGGGCGAGGCGGGCGGTGTGGTCGCCGGCGAGTTCGGCGGCGCGGATGGCGGGCGGTTCAAGCAGCGCGAGGAGGAGGGCGCGGAGCAGGTTGCGCGCGCCGATGACCCACGCAGCGATGCGATTGACGCTCGCGTCGAAGTAGTCGAGGCCGAGGTGGACGCGCTCAGCGTGTCCGGTGGCGATGATCTCGCGGGCGATGGATTGGAGTTCGTCGGTGAAAGTGACGACGTGGTCGCTGTCCCAACGCACGCCGCGACTGACGTGCAGGAGAATCTCCGGCAGGTAAAGGAGCACGCTGGAGATTTTGTCAGCGATGCTCTCGGTAGGATGGAAATGCCCGGCGTCGAGGCAGAGCAGTTTGCGGCGCGTGATGGCGT
>JAYSTZ010000391.1:0-8845 GCA_043719365.1 Verrucomicrobiaceae bacterium
GCCGGTCCGGCTGGTGAGTCTCCAAAGTTGGTGGCCTTCGGCAAGAATCCAATCGAGTTCCTCAGCGGCTACGACGATGACATTGTCGGCGTCACGCATCGCCAGAAGTTGATTCGCGAAATGAAGCGCTTGCAGGCCGATGGACGCGTCGCCAATGAGGGTGTAGGTCGCGCCGTCGAGCTTGAGCATCGAGGCGAGATGGCTCGCTGGAGCATTATGGACGGTCTCGGGGAAGAGCAGGGGACTCGCGGTGTTTGCACCGGTTTTGACGATCTGTTCGTAGAACCGGCGGGTGTATTGCGCGCAGCCGTTTGATACTCCGACCACGAGCGCCGTGCGGCTGTTCGGTGTGATGCCGCTTTGTGCGATGGCGGCCTGCGCAGCGGTGGCGGCGAGCATGCTGATGTTGCTCGCGCGGCGAAGTCGCGGCTCGCGGGCAAGGTGGGAGCTGAAAGCCGCGGGCACAGCGGCGATGAAGTGCTTGCGGCCGGTCTCGGGATTGGTGACCTCCGTGACGGGCGGCGGCCCGGCTGAAAACGCGACGTCAGTGCCATGTGGAGTGACGATGCCGGTGCCGAGAATGTAGCTCGTGAGCGTGCTCATCGGGCGAGCTCCAAAATGATCGACGCATTGGTGCCGCCAAACCCGAACGAGTTGGAAAGCACAGCGCGCAGCTCTGCGTCACGGGAAGCGTTGGCGACGATATTCAAATCGAACGCCGGATCGACTTCGCGGTAATTGATATTGGGTGGGAGGAAACGCTCATTCAGTGCGAGGACGCAGAACACTGCTTCGATCGCTCCCGCTGCGCCGAGCGAGTGGCCCATCATTCCTTTTGTCGAGCTCACCGGCACGCGGGGACCAAACACTTTACTGATAGCCACGCCTTCGCTGCTGTCGTTGAAGATCGTCGCGGTGCCGTGCGCGTTGATGTAATCGATTTCGCCGGGCAAACGCCGTGCGTCCGCGAGCGCGCGAGTCATCGCCAGCTCGGGGCCGATTCCGCTCGGGTGCGGCTGGGTAAGATGATGGTTGTCGGTCGAGATTCCGTAGCCCGTCACTTCCGCGAGAATGGGCGCTCCGCGGCGTTGCGCAGACGAGAGCTCCTCCAGCGAGAGCAGGGCCGCACCTTCGCTGAGAACGAGTCCGGTTCGAGCCCGATCAAAAGGTCGCACTTTATCCGTGGTCGCGGCTTGCAGTGAATCGAACCCGACAAAAACCAGCTCGCAAAGCGCATCGTATCCACCGGCAAGAACGCGGTCGTGAATGCCTGCACGGATAAGGCGGAACGCGTGGCCGATGGCATTACTGCCGGAAGCGCAGGCATTCGCGATAATCTGCGCCGGCGCGGTGGAGCCGATGGCGTGCAGCGCATCGACCACGGGACGTTGCGCGGGATAATTTGCGAGCAGCGCGGCTTGGCCACGGTGGCGGTTGCTCTGCGTGCGATAGTAGCGCTCGCCATCCGACATTCCGCCGCTGGTCGTGCCGACTACCGCGCACTCCGGCGAAAAGCCAGGGTCGCCGCCGCAAGTCTCCAGCGCTGCGGCGATCATCATCCGTGAAGCGGGGTGCAGTCGCTCGTCACGCGCCGGCAGACGGGGCGCGTGGCCTGCGGTTTTCGAGCGGCATTTTGAGACGTCAAACATCGTCACCGGGGCGACACAATCGCGGGCTTCGCGCAAAGCGCGCGATGCTTCCGCGCAGCCGATCCCCAGAGGGCTCACGGTGCCCATCGCAGTGATGACGACCCGGCGGAATGGATTGGCGAAATCGGCGGGCACCTTACGCGAGCTGGATGCCGAAGAAGTCTCCGAAGACTTTTGTGTAAACGTCGATTTTCATCGGAGGCAGCCAGATTCTCCGAAACTCTGCGGGCGCAATCCACTTCCATCCGCGAAACTCCGGGATGGCCGTCGCCACGTTGATCTTCGAGTCATCCGCGAGAAAGTCGCACAGGAAGTAGGTCTGGTCCTTCCCTTCAAAGCCCTTCTTCCGCCCCGCCGGAAACATGTAGTGGTATCCGGTGCGCTTCTCGACGATCTGGAAGTCGCCGGACTCAATGCCGATCTCCTCGTGTAATTCGCGGGTCAGAGCCTGTTCCAGCGTCTCACCCTCATCCACGCCGCCTTGCGGAAACTGCCATGCATTGCGAATGTGGACGCGCTCGCAAATGAGGATTTTTCCCTCGCGATTGCGGAGAATTGCCGCGACGTTGGCGCGGAGCTTCGGCTCGTTATTACTCATGGAAATTATTCGGAAATTCGGCGTGTGGTTTTGCTTGCTGGCTCTGTTTGCAGGTCTCGCGCTTTGGTGGTGGCTCCAGCCCGAGCGTCAGGTCCGCCGCGCGCAAACGAGACTCATCACTGCCATTGAAGGCAAGGACTTTTCCGCGTTCGAGCGTTTGCTTGCCGATGACTATCGCGACCGATGGGGGCACGACAAAGCAATTGTTCTCGCCCGCACAAAGGAAGTCTTCCAGCAGTTCCTTTTTCTCACGATTGTGCGCGAGGAAAAAGGTCTCGATTTTCGCGGGGCTGACTGGGCGCTGCGCGAAAAAATCACGCTCAACGGAAGCGGAGGCCCTCTCGCGATGTTTGCCAAAGACGAGGTGAACCGCCTCCGCGAGCCCTTCGCAATCACCTGGCGGCGCAACGGCGGGCCGACCGAGTGGGTCTTCAGCGCGGTGGAGCAATCGGAGTTGGATCTTCGGTAGCGCCGCGCGGCTTGCTTCCCGTGAACCGCTTGGATAAGAACCGTCATGCCTCACCAAAAACCACTCGCTCTTGAAAAGGAGCGTTCCTCCCTTTGAAAGCAGCTTTGATCCAGCTCTGGGAAAACGCCCGCGGTCCATGGAAAAAGCGCATCGTCCGGGGGCTGATTGTGCTGCTCACGGCTTTCGGCATCGGGCAGTTTGGTGCGTGGTTGATTGAGTCTTCGAGGTGGCTGGGGGTCCGCGATCAGGAAAGGCCTGAACTCCCGATTGAAACGCAGACGTACCGATTCTTCGTTCGATTGCCGGGAAGCGCATTCGCGGAATTCCTCGCCCGACTGAGTTTTGATTTTCCGCAAATGTGCCGTATCACACGTCCCACTCCCGAAGCGTGCATCCTTTTCATGGACGAGGACTCTTCGCGCGAGCTGAAGCAAGGCGCGATTTACAACCGACAAATCCACGCGGACCTTGTACGCAAGCTGAAGGAAGCCGGGGCGCGCGCGGTTTTCTTCGACATCGTGTTCGCTGGCGAGCGTGGAGAGATGGATTCGCCTTCGGATGTCGAGCTTGCGGCTGCGCTCAAGGAATTTGGGAACGCTTTTATCGGTGGCGGCATTGAGCAGTCGTTCCGGGATCTGAGAAGCAACAACGTGAAGGTGATCCCGCCGAAGCCGATTTTCCGGAAAGAAGGCATCCCGTGGGGGCTGCTTGTTTTCCAACCGATTGATTCGGACTACGGTATTCGCGCCATGTACACCGGCACCGAACAAGTTCCCTCTCTGACGTGGCGGGCCGCTGAAAAACTGGGTGCGAAGCTCCCGGCGAATTCCGCCGAGCGAATGGAGCTTCGATGGCTGAACTACTATGGGCGACCGGGCACATTGAAGAACTACTCATACTTTGAGGTTCTACAACCCAACGGAATTCCCGAGGGCGCGCTGAAAGACAAGATTGTATTCGTTGGTGGTCGCACCGCCTTGTCGGTTCTGAACTTTGGAAAAGACGACTTTCGCACGCCATACACGTCGCTTCCCGGAGGGCAGTTTGCGCCGGGAGTGGAGGTCCACGCTACCACGGCGCTCAATCTCCTGCGGGGGGAATGGCTGACCCGCCTGCCGATCGAGACCGAGAAGCGCATCGTTTTCTGGCTGGGGTTTGTTCTCACCGTGCTCCTCATGCCGCGGGCTCCATGGATCGTCCTGGCGACGTGCGTGCTGACCGCCGTTAGCGTAACATTGCTTGCGATATTGGGAGTGCAACACTGGTTCGTATGGGGCAACTGGCTCGTCGCTGCGTTAGTCATTCCGATTCTTGTGGCGCTTGCAAATTACATCTTCGAAGGGCGCCGCCGAAACGCGATCATCGTCGCATTCGGAAAATATCTGTCCCCCGCGATGGCAAAGGAAATCAGCGCCGACGATGTGGATCTCAGGCCCGGCGGCAAGGTCGTTGAAAGTACAATTATCTTTACCGACCTCGAAGGCTTTACGTCCTTGTCCGAAGAGTTGGATGACCCGAAACGCCTTTCGCAGATTCTCGCGACCTACTTCACTCAATGCACGGGGCACATCTTTCAGTCGAAAGGCACGATTGCGAAGTTCATTGGCGATGCCGTGCTCGCTGTGTGGGGGGCACCGAAAGCAGACAGAGATCAAGTCCGTCACGCAGTGATGTCTGCGTGGCGGCTGCACAAAGATTCAGACATCGTGATCGATGGGAAGCCTCTCATGGTGCGCGGGAAAAAAGTGCGCACACGTATTGGCATCCATACCGGTCAGGTGCTGGCGGGCAATCTCGGCTCGGAGCAGCGCTTTGATTGGACCGTCATAGGCGATCCGGTGAATCTCGCAGCGCGGCTGGAGTCGCTCAACAAACACCTCGGCACCAGCGTGCTGATCTCGGACGACGCTTTTCAAAAAATGGGTCCCGGCTTCACGTCGCGTCGCCTCGGGATATTCATCATGAAAGGAAAAGCCACCCCGCTCGTCATTCACGAACTTCTAGGCGAAGTCGCTGTGGATGCGGTTCCGGAGTGGCTCCCGTTGTTCAACGAAGGTGTGTCCGCATTTGAAAAAGGCGATGCTTCGGCAGCGCGCGACCTCTTTCAAAAAGTCATCGCCGCGTGCGGCGGGACGGATGGTCCTTCGCATTTCTATCTCGAAGAACTCGACCGCCGCGCGGCAGAGTCCGCCGCTGAGTGGAATTCGGTGATCCAGTTGCACGAGAAGTAGTTTTCCCGCGCAATGTGAGAAGCCTGCCGCGTTACTTCACGCTGAGCTTTTTCACGTAGTCGATGCACTGTGTTGCATCGTCCACGTTCTTGTCCCAGTTGTATTCGTATTCGATGGAAATCGGGCCATCGAATCCTTGCGCCTTGTATTCCGCGAGGATCCCGGGGACGTCGCTCACTCCGGTGCCGAAGATCACGTCGTGTCCGCTCGGAAGCGGCGCGTGGAGATCCTTCAAATGGCTCGAAACGATACGGCCTTTCAGGATGCGAATGCAATCGACGGGCTTCAGGTTGCTGCGCACCCAGTGGCCCGTGTCTGCGCAGGAGCCGATGCGAACATCGCGGTCCTTCACGACCGACAGAATGTAGTTTGGGTCCCACATTTTGTAGCTCGGGTTGTTCGGCTGCATCGGGTGATCATGGAACCCGACCTTGATGTCGAATTCCTTGACCAGCGGTTCAAACGTGTCGATCGCATCGACCGACTCCGTGTTGATGACGCGGATGCCGAAGAACTTCGCAAATTCAAAAACCTTGCGGCAGTCGTCCGCATTCTTTGAGAGTCCGACAACACCGTACCCGAGCGGTGTGATACCGGTCTCCTTCAGCTTTGCCGCCACCTTCTCCCAGACTTCCTTCGGTGCATCGTGCCCGAACTTCACCGTGGGCTCCTCCGGTGAGAGCTTCTGGCCGGGAAAAAACTCGATGACTTTAGCACCAGTCTGTTTCGTTTTCTCAATGGCTTCAAACACCGAAAACTTGTTGAATGTCCATGCTTGGCAGCCGATGGCAAAACCGTTGATCTTTAGCGAATCCGGCAGTGGCTCTGCGGCGAATGCTGGAATGGTGACGAGTGACAGGACGAGCGGAAGGATGAATTTCATATTTTTTGAGTACGCACGGCTATCGTGCGGCGAGTCAATTCGGGACGTGGAGAATTCTTAGCGGGGTAGGTCGATTTTCCAAAGTCGAGGATCGACGAATTTAACCCAGAGAACGTCCTGCTCTGTCTTGGGCTCTTCACTCGACATTGGAATGCAGAGCTACATTTTCCTCCCTCGTATCCGTACGACCCGATGATGAAAATCCAGCCTCGCGAGCGATTTGGAATCTGTCGGCATGCCCGGACGCTCAAAATCCGCAAAAAATTTTAATCGACACACTGTACCGCGTGTATTACCTGACATAATACAGTGAGTCTTTTTCCGATCGAATTCAAAGCTGGTGTGCCCGTGTATGAGCAAGTGCTCTACGCGGCGCGGAAGGCCATTATCTCGGGCGACCTCAGCCCCGGCGATGCGTTCCCTTCCGTCCGCACCCTCAGCGCGGAATACGGAATCAACCCGAACACCGTGCAAAAAGCCATCACCGTGCTGAAGATCGAGGGGCTCGTGGAGACGCTGCCCGGCGTGGGCAATCGCGTCGCCGAGCGCCCTGAGTTCAAAGCGGGCGAGCGCACTCGGATGCTCGCGAGCGATGTGGAGGCGCTGGTCATCCGCGCCCGCCAGCTCCACCTCTCCGAGGAAGAACTCGTCGCCGCCATTCACACCCATTGGAACAAACTATGAGCAACCCGCCGCCTGTCATCGAAACCCGCGCACTCACCAAACGCTTCGGCCTCACCAAAGCCCTCGACGCCCTCGAACTCAGCATCCCAGCCGGACGCGCCTTCGGCCTGCTCGGGAGAAACGGCGCGGGGAAAAGCACGCTCCTGCGCATCCTGCTCAACCTCACCGGCCCCACTCGCGGCGACGCCCGCGTCTTCGGCACGCCCGCCGCCCGCCTCTCGGAAGTGGACCGCGCCCGCATCGGCTACGTCGCAGAAGGGCAAGACCTCCCCGGCTGGATGAAGGTCGCCGAGTATCTCGCCTTCCTCAGACCGCTCTACCCGCTGTGGGATGAAAAGTTCTGCGCCCACCTCTCCCGCACCTTCGACCTGCCGCTCGGAAGTCGGCTGAAAAACCTCTCTCGCGGCCAGCGCGTGAAGGCCGCATTTGTCGGCGCGCTCGCCTTCCGCCCCCGCCTGCTGCTGCTCGACGAGCCGTTCGGCGGGCTCGATGCCTCCGTCCGCCAAGAAGTCCTCGACGCCCTGCTCGGCCTCATGGCCGACGGCGAGCTGACCATCCTCGCCTCCTCCCACGAGTTCGAGGAAATCGAGCGCCTGACCGACGAAGTCGGCATCCTCGACAACGGCAAACTCATCCTCCGCGAAGAAACCGACACCCTCCTCGCCCGCTGCCGCTCCGTGAGCCTCCACGCCGCCGCGCTGCCCAAATCACCGCCCCCGACGTGGTGGGACATCCACCTCGGCGAAGGCCGCGTGACCTTCGTGGACAGCGCACACGATGCGAAAAACTTCCCTGCCATCATCGAGGCGCATTTCCCCGACGCGAAACACCTACAAATCGAGCCCGCCCCGCTCAAAGTCATCTGCCGCGCCGTCCTCCGCCAACCCAATTCCTGATCCCATGAACCTCATCTGGCACCTCATCAAAAAAGACCTCCGCGCACTGCGCTGGTGGCTCGTCCTGTGGTCCCTCGCGTGCGGCACGCATTTGGCGCTGCGGCTCATCCAGCTTGCATCTGGAGACTCCGCGCTGCCTGCAAACTTCGCAGCCACCGGACGCCCCGACCACCTCGCGCTCTACATCCTCATGCTGCTCATAGCCCCGCAAATCGTGCAGCTCGACCCGCCCGTCTCGGGCCGCGCATTTTGGAAAACGCTGCCCATCGCTCGATGGCGGCTGCTCGTCGGAAAAATCCTGCTCCTGCTCGCATTCTTCGTCGTCCTCCCGACGGCGTGTGAAGTCGCCTACTTCGCCACCGCGGGCTTCGGCGAATTCACGAAGGACGCCGTTTCGATTTGGGCATGGCGAGCGTTGCCGCCCGTTGCACTCGTGCTCGGCGCAAGCGTGCTCTCGCGGGACCTCCGCATCACGGCGCTCATCGTCGCAGCCGCCGCAATCATGCTCCCCGTCGGCGGGCTGAACCTGCTCGTCACCGGCTGGCGCCCCGAAGTGATGCGCGTCGCAATCCCATTCTCCGTCATCACCGTCTCCGCCATCGGCGTGGCGCTGCTCGTCTGGCAGTATCTCTCAGCGGGGCGTTTCAAATGGGCGATTCTTGCCGCGCTCGTCGGCGTTGGGTGTTGGAGCAAAGCGCCCGCCCCTTTGCCGATTCCACGCCCGCAGGTCGCCGGGCGAGTGGTGAACCCTGCGAAACAACTGGAGACAATCCCAATGCCGAATGGGATGCGCGTTGAAATCTCGGCCCTCCCACCGACCTCTTCTACCGGGACGATTCAAAACCAAGACCAGACGAAATGGACCGGAACAAACTTCAACTTCCCGGTTGTGATTCACGAAATCCCGCCAGAAACAACGATCCAGCAAGCGTGGATTGATGCGCCCAAGCTGAATGTTGGCGGACAGACGATTCAAGTCCGGCAGGACTCACACAACTCCTACTTTAGAAGCCGAATCTTCAACGGAAAGGTGGTTTCAGACAACGCGGACAAGCCTGCGCTTTCTGCGACAGCAGGCTACTTCGACCTCGATGGTGTCGAATGGAAATCCCAGCCCACATCGCTCACCGCCACGCTGAAACTCAGGCTCGCACGGAACAAACGCCTCGCAATTTATTCGGTCGCGCCCGGTGTGCTTTGGAGCGGGAAACTGGACTCGCTTACGATGAAAGCGCCCGTGTCCACGCCTCGCGGATTCAGCGTCGGCACGCGCATCTCCACCGTGGACTTACCCGCAGCGACTCTTGAAACAATGCCGCCGTGCCCGCCGGGAAAACACATCGTCTTCCGCTTCGTCCACGAGACGGCGAAGGTTCAGATTGATCTCGGAACGCTTTCTAATGGCACCGTCGGCCAGCTTGCTTGGTCAACGAGC
>JAYSTZ010000392.1:0-8842 GCA_043719365.1 Verrucomicrobiaceae bacterium
AAACCAGCGGGCGGTTTTTTTGTCGGGGAGGGCTGCCGAATGACGCCGGCCGAGTGACCACGAAGGGCGCGATGGAGAGGGCTACATTTCCGTGTCATCTTCGCGTCCTTCGCGCCCTTCGTAGTCATATTATTTGTTGGAAAGTCGCCTTACAATCCTGGCGGCAGATCAGTCGGCGGCTTGCCTGCGGGTCGCGTGAATTTTTCGCCGAACTTCATCGTGCCGGGAACGAAGCCGCCGTGTGACAAAAAGAAACGCCCGTCTTCAACGCCCATGAACCGGTCGAGTCGGGCTTCCTTGCCCGTCGGATCGTGGCTGAACGCAGCATCCGTCAGCTCCGTCCACTTGCCGGACGCATCGCGAACCCAACCGTTGCCATAGCGGGCCTTGCGCAGCAGGTGACCATTGCTGCCGCCAAAGTTTTCCGAGAACGAGTGGAAGCCGCGTAGATACTTGCCGTCCTTGGGTGCGCGAAAGCTCGCGATGAGCATCCATTTTTTGTCTCCGGGATGGAAATACCAGCCGGAGTATTCCGTGTGCGTGCCATCGGGCTTCACCGCGACGATAAAGCGCTGCGTTTCGCCGGTTTTCCACATATAGCTGAGGTGAGAGTGACCGCCCGTTCCTTCGTTGCCGAAAACGCTCGCCTCCACGCCCTCGCCTTTCGCGATGAGCTGCGTCTGATCTTCAGCGGCGACGGTGCTGCGATCCTTGGCGGTCTGGCCGCTGGCCGCGTCCCAAACCGAAAAAATAATGCGGCGCTCCTTCGCCGAGTTTACCTGCATGCCGAAGTAGCCGCGCGAGAATCCGCACGCCATGTAGAATGTGGCCACGGGCGCCTCGACAGCCGTGGCCTCATTGTAAAACAGTACGACGTCCTTGGCTGCGTTCGGGTAATTCATGTGGACGCTCGCGGCATTGCGACGCGACTCAACATTGAAGTGCGCACCTGCTGTAGCCGGACCGTCGAGCACGAGCGTGTCCAGCACCGGCACGGCTCCGCTCACCCACTCCACACGCAGTCGCGTGTAGCCGGGCTGCGCGACGGTAAAATCTCCGAAAGCGGCGATCACAGGCTCAGCGCCACCCTTTACTGCAATCTCCCGCGACTCTTTGCCGACCGTCATTTTCAGCTTCGCTTCGGCGTCGGCTGCGAGCTTCACGGAAAGAGCGACCGTCATTTTCCCCGGCGTCTTGATGTCGCCAAACCACGAGAAGCTCTGCCCCTTCCATTCGCTCACGCCGCTGCGCGACGAGATGCGAGCACCTTCGGGATTTGGGTCCGCATAGCCGGTAAAAGCGGGAACGCGTAGTTCGGCGAACGCCGGGAAAGAAAATGCGAGAGCGGAAAGGATGGCGGTAATTTTCATGCGAAGTTCAAAGCCGCGCCGCCGTCCTATATTTGGGATTATTTTCCTTTCCTCCGCACAGAAAATACCGAACCTCCCGACATGCACGTCCCGACATTCATCGAGCGCAAACGCGATGGCCAAGAACTCAGTCCTCAGGATATTTCGGAATTCATCGCGGGCTATGCGGAGGGCCAGGTGCCGGATTACCAAGCCGCAGCATGGGCGATGGCCGTCTATTTCAAAGGGATGACCGATGCCGAAACCGGAGCCCTCACGAAAGCGATGCGCGACAGCGGGCGCATCTGCAAGTGGCCCGCGGGCACCCCGCCCAAAGTCGATAAACACAGCACCGGCGGCATCGGAGACAAAGTCTCGCTCATCCTCGCGCCGCTGCTTGCGTGCACGGGCGTGTGGGTGCCGATGATTAGCGGGCGCGGCCTCGGCATCACCGGCGGCACGCTCGATAAATTGGAGAGCATCCCGGGATTTCGCGTGGGCATCAGCGAGGAGGAGGCACTCGCTCAGCTCGAAAAAATCGGGGTCGTAATGATGGGGCAAACTTTCGACCTCTGCCCCGCAGACAAAAAACTTTACGCCCTCCGCGACGTCACCGCGACGGTTCCGAGCCGCCCGCTCATCGTTGCGAGCATCATGTCGAAGAAGCTCGCCGAGTCCCTCGATCGTCTCGTTCTCGATGTGAAATTCGGCAGCGGCGCATTCATGAAGACCCGCGAAGAAGCCGACCTTCTTGCCAGCGCAATGGTCGGCGCCGGGCGTGAATGCGGAGTGGAAACGATGGCGGTATTAACTCCGATGGACGAACCACTCGGACGAACCGCAGGCAATGCACTGGAAGTGTGGGAAAGCGTGGAAACACTGCAAGGACGAGGGCCGGCGGACCTGGTCGCGTTGACCCTCGATCTGGCCGAGCGCGTCTCCCCTGCCCCGCGCGCACAACTTGCTGACTGGCTGAACGATGGCACGGCGTGGAGCAAGTGGTGCGAAATGGTGGAGGCTCAGTCAGGACGCGCCGCCGACACCGAGCGCATTCTCAAAATTCATACGGCTCCGATTCTTCATACCGTCCGTGCGGAGCGGAGCGGAACGATTTGCAAGATGGATGCGGGGCTCATCGGTCGCGCGTGTGTAGCCCTCGGGGCGGGGAGGGCACGTGCCGCAGACCCCGTGGATTTCGCTGTAGGCTGCAGCGAGATTGGAAAAACCGGCCAACAGGTTTCGGCTGGAGAACCTCTCCTCACTCTGCACGCGCGGGACGAAGCTTCGCTGGCAGCGGCGCTTTCATTCGTAACAAACGCCGTCGATTACTGACAGAGCCCACCGAAATATACGGGTTTTTGGATTGGCCCATGCTCTTAAAAATGGTCTTTCCAAGTTATGCAAGACAGGCGCGAACACAATACTAGAGCTATTTCTGCTTCGGAGGCGGCTTCGGAAGTATTGCTGAACCTCATCGAGGAAGCGGTGATCGTCGTCACCCGCGACCTTGTCATCCAGGAATGGAACACCGGCGCAGGTCGCATGTTTGGATGGGCGCAGGATGAAGCGACCGGCATGTCCATCGAGCATCTGCATGCTCCCAATTCTGCGATGGGCCTCGCACAAAGCGCCCGCATGGTGTTCGAACAAGGTGGACGATGGAGTGGAGAAATTCCCTTTTCCAGCAAGGGAGGCAGCACTGGATTGTGCGAGGCGGTCATCATTCTCCTCGGCAGCGGACGGGCGCTGCTGAGCATTCGCGATGTCACACAGCGACACCGGAAGATCGAGGAGATTTCGGAAGAGCGACGACTGCTGAGAACGATCATCGACGGCATCAGCGATGTGCTTGTGCTCAAAGACAAAGAGGGGCGGCACATCATGCGCAACCGTGCGCAACGGGAGATTACGGGCCTGCCTGACGACGCGGTGCTCGGCAAAATAATCACCGAGCATCCCATCCCTGCGGATATCGCGGCAGCCTACTATAAAGACGATCTTCATGTTCTCACCACCGGTCAACCCGTGCTCAATCGTGAGGAACCCTACCAGGTCGGCGAGAACCGGCGCGGCTGGTTTCTCACCAACAAGCACCCGATTTTTGACTCGGCGGGGCAAGTGGTCGGCCTCGTCGGAATCGCCCGCGACATCACCGAGCAAAAGCGCGCATCAGACGAGCTGAACGAAACACGACTGCGCCTCAGCCAGCACCTCGATAACTCGCTCCTCGCCGTCGCTGAACTCGATCGCGACCAGAGAATCACCCGGTGGAACAGCCGCGCCACGGAGATCTTCGGCTGGACCGAGAGCGAGGCGATGGGGAAAACCCAGCAGGAATTGCACACCATCCACCCGGAGGAATCCGCGACCGTCGGCGCAGTTTTCCAGCGGCTTATCTCCGGCGAAGAATCGAAGAGCACCAGCGAGAATCGCAACCTCACGAAAGACGGCCGCGTCATTCACTGCCGATGGTTCAACAGTGCCCTGCGCGACACGGATGGCAATGTCCGCTCATTTCTCACCATGGCGGAAGACGTCACGGATTTCGTAAACGCATTAGAAAGGCTCAGCGCCTCTGACAGCCTGCTGCGCACGCTCATCGACGCGATGAACACGGGCTACATCATGCTCGATGTGCAGGGCTGCATTTTACAGACGAACGAAAAATACCTGAAATTTTTCGGCGCGTCATCGCCTGCCGATCTCATTGGCCAGCCTGCGAGAAACTTCATTGCGGAGAGTTGTCTGCCTGTTTTCTACGCGGAATTTGCGAGGCTTCTCCGGGAAGGTAGCGCACGTAATATCGAACTCGACCTCGTCGGAGCGGGCGGCGTCACGGCACCCTTTGAGTTCAACGCCAAGACGGAAGAGACCCGTGACGGACTACGCGTTCACCTTTTCTGCCGCGATATCACCGTCCGCCGCCGTGCTCTCGACGAGCGGCACGCGATTGAGCGCAAGATGCAGGATACGCAGAAGCTCGAGAGCCTCGGCGTTCTTGCAGGAGGGATCGCACACGACTTCAATAATCTACTCACCGGAATTCTCGGCAACGCGAGCGTCGCAGCTTCCGACATCGAAGAATCCTCGAAGATCCGCGGCAACCTCGAGCAGATCGAGCGCGCCTCGCTTCGTGCCGCCGAGCTGTGCAAACAGATGCTCGCTTATTCCGGCAAAGGACGGTTCGTAGTACTGCCGCACGACCTGAATGTAATTCTGCGCGACACGGTGGAACTGCTCGAAATCTCCATCAGCAAACGCGCCGCACTCTCGTTCGCCCTTTCGTCCGAGCCCGCGCCAATCATGGCCGATGCCAGCCAGCTCCGGCAGGTCATCATGAACCTTGTGATCAACGCAAGCGAAGCGCTGGGTGAATCCGGCGGCACTATTGAAATTCGCTCCGGGAGCATGGTCGCGGACTCCCACTACATCGCAGGCACTTTATCTGCACCGGAGATTCGTCCCGGGAATTTCGTTTGGTTCGAGGTCTCGGACAATGGAGCTGGAATGCCGCCGGACGTCCTCTCGAAGATCTTCGATCCGTTTTTTACAACCAAGTTCACCGGACGAGGGCTCGGGCTTGCCGCCGTGCAGGGCATTATTCGCAGCCACGGCGGCGCGCTGAAAGTGGAAAGTACTCCGGGCGCAGGCACCCGCTTTCAAATCCTCATCCCATCAGCCGCGGGAGAGCCACATCCCCACGCTGCTCCGCCGAGCGGCGCTCCGTGGAAGTCCTCCGGGCACGTGCTCGTGGTGGATGACGAAGAAACGGTACGCGTCATCACCGCCCGCATCCTTGAAGGGCTCGGATTTACCGTTACGACCGCAGTGGACGGACGCGACGCACTGCGAAAATTTGAAGCGCAACCGGCATTCGTCTTGGTCGTCCTGGACCTCACCATGCCCCACATGGACGGCGAGGAAACGTTCCGCGAAATGCGCCGCCTCCGCCCCGGCACAAAAGTCCTTCTTATGAGCGGCTTCAACGAGCAGGAGGCTCTCGCACGCTTTGCCGGCAAGGGTCTCGCCGGCTTTGTGCAAAAACCGTTTAACGTAACCCAACTGACCACCCACGTCCGCGAAGTGCTGGCGTAATCCGAGAATATGTCGCGTCCCTGGTCGCTCATCACCGCACTCGCAATCCTCATCGTGGGCCCCATCGCGCTGCGACCGCGCGGTGACGCCGTCGTGCTCAAAGGACAGGATACCGTCGTTGTGATCACCCCGCACAACGAAGCAATCCGAGCGGAATTCGGGCGTGGGTTTCGGGAATGGTACGAGCGGAAAACAGGACGCACCGTCGCCGTGGATTTCCGCACGCCTGGCGGGACCAGCGAGATTGGGCGCTACATTTCGGGGCAATACAAAGCAGCTTTCCAAGACTACTGGGAGAAGACTCTCGGCCGCAAGTGGGGCAAGGAAGTGGAGTCGGGATTTGTTGATTCCAAAATCGTCCCGGACAACACGCCTGAAGACGACACCCCGGCTCAAAGCGCGCGGCGGGCGTTTCTGGCGTCAGAGGTTCATTCCGGGATGGACGTGTTTTTTGGCGGAGGATCGTTCGATTTCATCGGAGTGGCGGGCCAGGGCTTCATCGTGGATTGCGGCTATGTGTCCGCGCACCCGGAGCTCTTTGGAGTAGGAAGACCAATCGAGCCCATCGTCGGCGGCGAGCCGTATTACGATGAAGCCGGGCGCTGGCTGGGCACGGCGATTGGAGCGTTTGGAATCGCCTACAATCGCGACCGCATCGCCACGCTGGGCGTCCAGCCACCGGAACGATGGGCCGATATCGCCGACGCCCGCTACTTCCGCAGTCTCGCACTGGCAAACCCGATGCAAAGCAGCTCGGCGAACAAGGCGTTTGAGATGCTTATCCAGCAGCAGATGAATGAAGCGGGCACTGACATCGCTGAGGGCTGGCTGCGAGCGATTCGGCTGTTCCAGCGCATCGGCGCCAACTCGCGCTACTTCAGCGATTCCTCCGCAAAAATCTCGCTCGATGTGGAATCTGGAGAGGCTGCAGCCGGGATGACGATCGACTTTTACGGACGCTACCAAAGCGAAGCCGTCCGCCGCGCAGATGGCAGCTCACGCATCGGCTACTCGGATGCAAAAGGCGGCACGAGCTTCGGGGTCGATCCCGTGGGCTTGCTGCGTGGAGCGCCGAACAAAGCGGTGGCGCTCGCTTTTATCGAGTATTCTTTGACCGAGGGCCAAAAGCTCTGGGGCTGGAAAGTCGGCACTCCCGGCGGGCCAAAGACGCACGCGCTCCGCCGCCTGCCGATGCTGCCCTCACTCTACGCGGAGGAGTTCCGTCCGATGCGCAGCGACCCCGATGTGATGCCTTACGTCGCCGCGAAGGACTTCACGTATGACGGAAAACGAACGGGCAGCTTGTTCGGCTCAATTGCATTCATCGTTCGCGTGATGTGCGTGGACACGCATCCCGAGCTCACAAAGGCTTGGGCCGAGTTGATCGCCGCAAGGGAAAGGACCGGCGCATTTCCGCTGGAGGCGCTCGCGGCGTTTCACGATGTGTCGGCGGTGGATTACGCCGCCGCGAAAGGCCGCATCAAAGAAGCTCTCGCGAAAGACGCGCCGAAAATCCGGCAGGTCCAGCTCGCGAAAGAGCTCTCGGATCGATTCCGGGCGAACTACTTGAGAGCGGTCGAGCTCGCTCGATTGGGCCGATAGCCGCGGCAGATCAGAAGTGCATCGTTTCGACTAAGATATCGGCATCCCGCGCCTTCTCCTTCCTACTATGATCAGAATCCCTGGACAGCCTGGACGCGACCTTTGTGACCCACACCTCGGCATGACCCGCCGCGATTTGCTTCGCGTCGGAGGCAGCGCCATTCTTGGACTCACTCTCGGCTCCGCGCTTTCGCTCAAGGCTCGCGCCGTGAGCACTTCGGGCGGCGGCGGATTTGGAAAGGCGAAGCACATCGTGATGGTCTATCTGCAAGGCGGGCCGTCGCATCTCGACCTTTGGGACCCAAAGGAAAATCTACCCGACAAAATGCGCAGTCCTTTCAAGGATATCGCGACAAAGATTCCCGGCACGCGCTTCACTGAATTGCTGCCCGGTCTCGCGAAGCTGAACGATCGTTTCACCACGATTCGTTCGATGAGCTATACGCCAAACGGGCTCTTCAACCACACCGCCGCGATTTACCAGATCATGACCGGGTACACGACCGACAAAGTGTCGCCGTCCGGCCAGCTCGAACCGCCAAACGCGAAGGACTTCCCGAATTTTGGCAGCAATATCATTCGCCTCAAGCCACTCAAGGATCCGGTGCTTCCTTTCGTGATGCTTCCTCGTCCGCTCCAGGAGTCGAACGTCGTCGGCAAAGGAGGCGGCGCAGGATTTCTCGGCAAGTCCTTCGATCCGTACACGCTCTTCCCCGACGGCGATGATCTCGACATGACGAAGATGAGCCGCATCAAAGTGGACGACCTCAAACTTCGTCCCGACGTTTTTGCGCACCGCCTCCAGCGCCGCGCTCGTTTGCGTGATGCGATGGAGCACGCGATGCCCGAGATCGACAAAGCCGTCGAGAGCTACCAGCTCGACGATTACTACGGCAAAGCGCTCGATTTGATCACTAGCGGCAAAGCGCGCGAAGCCTTCGAGATGGATCGCGAGACGGATGTCATGCGCGAGCGTTACGGGATGAACACCTTTGGCCAATCGCTCCTCCTTGCCCGTCGCCTTGTTGAAGCCGGCACGCGCGTGGTGGAAGTCATCTGGCCGAAAGTTGCCAACAGCGACAATCACTCTTGGGACACGCACGCAGGGCTCACGACGCGCCTTCGCGACCAGGCGGCGCCGATGTTCGACAAAGGATTCTCGGCGTTCATCGAAGACATGGATTCCCGCGGGCTGCTGGAAGAAACCATCGTCGTCGCACTCGGTGAATTCGGACGCAGTCCGGAAAAAGGAATTTCCACCAGCGGCAATCAAAACAGCGCGGACGGGCGCGACCACTGGCCTTACTGCTACACCGCAGCCATCGCAGGAGCGGGCATCAAGCGCGGCTACGTCCACGGCGAGTCGGACAAAACCGGCTCCAGCCCTAAGAGCGATCCGGTTCACCCGACCGAGTTGCTCGCGACGATGTATCACGCGTTCGGCATCGATCCCGAGACGATCGTTTACAACCACCTCAAGCAGCCGCGCGAGCTGGTGAAGGCGAAGGCGGCGACGCAGTTGTTTGCGTGACTACGCGATGATTTCCCGCACGACGTTCCCATGCACGTCGGTGAGCCGGAAATCGCGGCCCGCATAGCGATACGTCAGCTTCTCGTGGTCGAGTCCCATCAGCGCGAGCATCGTCGCGTGCAGATCGTGGATCGGCACTTTGTTTTCCACCGCCTCGTAGCCGTAGTCGTCGGTCTGGCCGTAACTGATGCCGGGCTTCACGCCGCCGCCCGCCATCCAGATCGTGAAGCCCTTGTTGTTGTGGTCGCGCCCGTCGCCGCCCTGC
>JAYSTZ010000393.1:0-1575 GCA_043719365.1 Verrucomicrobiaceae bacterium
TCCGCGTCTGCGTGAGATGCCGCGACGGAGGCAACCATCGCGATGCAAAGCGCGGCGTTTCGGAGCAAAATGATGAGTCGGACGGTCTTCAAGGCGGACGGGTATAAGAGCGGAAATTATCCATCATGCAAGGCGTTCGCTTAGCCTTCCATTCCCCGCTGTTGCGGTACGAATGATTCGCGGATACATATCCACAGATGCCCCGCCGACTTATCGCATCGTTCGTTTTCACGCTCGCCCTTTGTGCCCGCTTCGTGTGCGCAGATGACGTTGTCGCGGGCGGCAAATTCGCCGCAGCCGATACGCTAAATTGCGCTGTCGATTCCGTCGCCGATGCCGCTGCGTGTGTCGATGGTCTCCGCTGGACACCCTCCGATTTCGCCGTCCGCATTGAGCCCGCGCGGGGCCAGGGCGACTGGCTCGTCCGCTTCCCCACGCCCATTCCCAGCGGCGATGCCACAAACGACAACGTCGCCATGGAATGGCACATTGCGCGCGGCGCGGACGGCAAGCCGAAGGTCGCACCGGCCATCGTCGTCGTCCACGAATCCGGGCGCGGCATGGTCGCCGGGCGCATCTTCGCGCAAGGGCTCCGGCCGTACGGCTTTCACACCTTCCTCATCCACCTCCCCGGGTACGGCGTGCGGACCTCGGCGCTCACCGGCGACCCTCTCAAAATGCTCCCCGCGCTCAAGCAAGCCATCGCAGACGTCCGCCGGGCGCGCGATGCCGTCTCGGCGCTTCCGTTCGTCGATAAAACGCTCGTCGGTCTGCAAGGCACGAGCCTCGGAGGCTTCGTCACCGCCACCGTCGCCGGGCTCGACCGCGGCTACGACCGCGTCTTCATCCTCCTCGCCGGCGGGAATATCGCGGAAGTCATCCTCACCGGCACGCGCGACGCCGCCGGACTAAAACGCAGACTCACCGAAGCCGGCATCACAGATGCCCAAATCCGCGAACACTCCCAAGCTATCGAGCCCATGCGAATGGCCCACCGCATCAACGCAAAGACCACATGGCTCTTCACCGGGCTGAAAGACGAAGTCGTCCCCCCTGCATGTTCCATCGCCTTCGCCACCGCCGGAAAGTTAGCAAAAGATCACCATATCCAGCTCCCCGTCGGCCACTACACCGCCGCGATCCTGATGCCGCTTATCTTTCCCCGCATCAACGAACTCATGCGCGCCCCTGGGAGGTAGCAGCGCTTGTTTCGGCCTTCCGCAATCTGCAGACTGCGGCGCGGATCGTAAGTCCGCCGGTATATTTTAACCGTGCAAGCCGTGACAAAGGCGCCGTGGCTCTGTAAGTTGGACGACTACACATGCCTTCGCTCTCAGTCCAGTTTGTCGCTGTCCTTCTATTCGCCGTACCGCTCGCCCGTGCGGAGAAGGTGAACTTTAACCGCGATGTGCGGCCTATTCTTTCGGACACGTGTTTCCATTGCCACGGCCCGGATGACAAGCAACGCAAGGGCGGGCTGCGGCTCGACATCCGCGAGGCGGCGCTGAAGGGCGGGGAGTCGGGGCCTGCGTTTGTGCCGGGGAAGCCGGAGGAGAGCGAGCTGGTGAAGCGGTT
>JAYSTZ010000394.1:0-3649 GCA_043719365.1 Verrucomicrobiaceae bacterium
ATTGCCGAGGGCTGGGTCGCCAGTGACTGCCTGGGCCACGACTACGCGGCCGGTTTCGATCATTGCGTTGACTTGATTTTGGTTTAGCATGGTGTTTTGTGGTTGGTTAATACTTGTTTTTGTTCGACGGGTGGGTTTGGAGTAATTTATAGCTGGATTAGACGAGTGATTCGGCAGTCCGTTCGGTCGGGTGGGTTTCAGCGCGTCAACTTTGGGCTATCCGAGCGAAGTCTCGGGACGAATCCTTGAATCCCAATGTCCGGTGCCCTGCGATTAGTGCAAGGACTCGAGGTAAACGCACAAGTTCTGGAGGTGAAGAGCGCTTTTGTATGTCATGGTGGGTTGAAAGTCTGAGCTCAGAAATTCGTCGCGAATCCGGGCAGGGTATGAAAGGGGAGCGCGCGCCGGGGAGCCATGCCTCGACGTGTTCGTTCGGTGCGCATCGCGTTTTGTACGACCATTGAGGTTCGTGGTTGTTCTCGCGACGGCGTTGCATAATTCCGAATTTCAGCAGAGCCACGGGCGATTTGTCCAATGGGGCTGATCCCGGATGAACACGGTAGTATTGCCGTGGGGTGAACTATGAGCCTCAAGTGCCGGGACCTCAGTTCTAACGGCCCGCGAGCCCCGTTCCTGAACCAGCTCCACTTATAGGCAATACACCGCCCGGGAGGACGGCTCTACGCCCTGCGCACTTTTTTTTTGTCGCACGGAACATGCAACACAATCAACTTTAATTTCCGCGTATGTAACGCGGCCAGTGCGCTCAACAGGAACGCATTCCCCGCGAACCATCGCGCAGGAATTGAGGCTCCTACTTCCCGCGCTTCCCGTGCCTCGCCTGTTCCTGATCGAAGATCTTCACCCGTTCGCTGAGCTCTTTGAAATGTCGGATATGGACGTCTTCCTCGCTCTCGGATTTCTTCGAGCCAAAGCCCATCGGTGTATCGCCGACAGTCCGCTTGCTCTTTTTCGCCTTCTTTTTTGGCAGGCGGGCGAAGTATCCCACGTCCTTCATTGATGCGGTGAAAAAGTCCACCTGCTCGCGCACTGTGTCTCCCGGCAGCTTTTGAAACCCGGAGATCTTCCGGTAGTCGGCCTTCTCGGTTCCGTCGGCAGTCGCGATATACATGTCCCCGCGCGCATCGCGGAACGACACGTATCCGCCGGGAAGGATTTGCAGCGGACGACGAATCTTATCGTTCATGCTGAGTCGCCCTTCGCCGATATGTGTGTTGAAGTAGTCCGGACCGTAGAAATCGGACACCATCACATCCTCGATAAAGTAAGCGCACGAGTCGTGCTGACACGGGTCGCAAACCTCCAAAAGATAATCCACGAGGCCGACCTCTCCGTTTGGATCGTTGGCCCGTCTAAACGTGTCCGTCTTTGGGTCGGTCAACATCTCCAGCACTTCGTGGCTCGCTGCAATCGACCAGTTTTTCTCGTCCGTCGCGACCGTCGCGTACGGCTTTCCTCCCGGCGTGTAGTAGTGCACACCGCCGAGACGCGGATCGTCCAGCTTGTCGGTTAAATAGACAACCCACGAATTGTCCGGAAGCGACTCGCCGCTCTTGCGGGCGATGATCGTCGCAAACGCGCCCCATAGCGGACGCAAGTGTTGCAGCACCTGTTGCTGTATCGCCGACGCCACACGCGCCACCTTTTCAAAGGACTGCGTGGAGCGGTTAAGCAGGACGATGGAGTCGGGTCTTGTAAGTTCGCTTGGCATAAATCACCGCGTTCGTTGGATTACTTTGGTCCGTCCGCAGGTTGCGGGATTTCCAGCGGAGCCTCGGAAAGCGGCGGAAATGAGGCAGGCTTGTTGGCCGGGAGCTTTGGCTTTGGCGCGCGCTCGGGCAACTCCAGATCATCGAACCCGCTCCTGCCGGAGTGATCATTGCGTTGGCGGGTGAGGGGAGCGGGAGTGATTTCCTCCGGTGCCCGGAAACCCACTGGCGAATTACTCCGCGCCGTCGGACTGCCGGATGCGCCGATGGAGTTTTTCAGGTCGTCGTTCTCCCTCCGCTTTCGAATAATTTCGTTCTGGAGATTGATCCGGGTCTTTTCCCGCTCTAATTGCCGGATCTCGGAATTCAAGTCGGCGTTCGGATCCACAGGAGCTCTCGGTTTGTAAATGAGCCCCACGACATCCGGTGAATTGTCGATGATTCCCAGAGCCTGCTCCGCCACACCCTTCGCAAACCGCGCCGCCGCGAGCGCCTCGCTTTCATACGAGTAATCGATACTTGTCAGCACACCATTCACAAACGTTGGGAGGTTCTTCTTCGCCGCCAGCACACTCCGCGCAAGGCTGTAAGTCGCGATGGAATTCGGGTCCGGCACACTCGCTATAAACGTATGCGCCACGTTCTCCTTGCGATCGTTATGGGCCGTCAAACGCATCTTCACCGTGGTTTGCGGACGGTAAACGATTCCCTGCATCGATGTTCCCTTGAGGGGCAGGGCACTCCCGGAATTACCCCCCTTCGCATTGCCCCTCCCGTCATAACCATTGAGCACCTCCAGCCGCAGCCCCGCATTGTCCACTTGCCGGATCGCGTTGCGAACATCCACCGGATCAAACGGATCAAAGCTCACCGTAAATCGATCCAGCCGCGTAGTCGTCGCTTCTTTACTCCTCGCAGTCGGAGCACCGAGCGGTGAGTTCAGTTTGATCACAATCTTCCCGACCAGCACCGCAGTCTCACCCAACGTCCGGACGATATCCGCAAGCCTCGGCACCGAGCTATTTGTCACCGCACCGTTGATAAGCCCGTCACTATTTACGCTAAAATTCGCCGCGTCATCATAAAGCCCGTTCACACTCGGCACGAGCCTGTAGCGGTCCGCTTTATCCGCTTTCATCGAAGCCGTCACAGTCACCGTATAATCATCCCCCGTGCCCTGAACCCCCGTCATCGTGAGGATCGCGCGCGGCAAAAAATAGTGCAACCCCGCATAAGCCCGCCTCGTATTCGGAGTCCCCACTGGGGCATCCACCGTCCGTAAAACAGAACACGAAGGCTGAGTGATAAACGCCGCAGCGATCAAAAGGGCGAAGCTCAATTTAGACGGTGGATTCATAGAAAAGCGTTGATTGCAAATCAGGCGGTTCGGTGGCTCTCCGACCGTGGTTTCCAACGTATGCCGCCGGAGTGGGTTCGTGGTAAAGAAATATTCCCGCCAAGTATTCCGGGGGTGTGATTAAAAGTGGATTCAAAAAACGGGGACGCTCCAAAGGCGAAGGGTAGCACACGCGGCCCGCGTGTTGTCTCCGGCGACCCGCCGGGGACATTTCGCGAAGCGAACCTCTCGCGAAGCGAACCTCTCGCGAAGCGAGCCGTGTCGTAGTCGCCTTGCGGCGAAAGGTCGCCTGCGGCGAAAGATCGCCTGCGGCGAGATGCACCCGGCGGGTCGCCGGGCGCAACACGCGGGTCGCGTGTGCTACCCTTGGCAAATTCGCGTTCTTTAATGCTTCGCACATTATTGAACGGCTTTTGAATCACCCCCAGCGAATCTTCGTCGTTCGTCATTCCCCGCTACGGCTTAAATGGGCTGCCTGCCGGTGGAGTGGGCGCTGGAGTGGGCGCGGGCTGGAGTGGGTCGGCGGTCGGGAGTGCTTCGGGCTTTGGCGCGTCGAGTGCAG
>JAYSTZ010000395.1:0-8822 GCA_043719365.1 Verrucomicrobiaceae bacterium
GCCATCCGTCTTTCCAACATTCACGTTACAGTAATACACAGGCCCGGCGCACGCAGTCCTTCCGCCTTCGCCGAATTCCGATGCCCCATAAGGCCAGAAAAGAAACGCCGGAGTTGCGGGCGGCAACTCCCGGACGCCCGTATTATTCGGCCCTTCGTTGATCGGATGCGCAGGATCAAACAGCGCACCGACTGTTTTCGTAGCATAGTCGTAATCCGGGTACGCAAAATTGTTCCCGATGAAATAAGGCCAGCCAAAGTTCCCGGCTTTCTTTGCTTGATTGATCTCATCGTAGCCCCGCGGCCCGCGCTTTCCGTCGCTGCCCGCATCCGGGCCGACCTCGCCCCAATAAACGAACCCCGTCTTTTGATCCACCGACATCCGCCAAGGATTTCGGCACCCCATCGCGAAAATTTCCGGACGCGTCTTCGGGGTTCCCACCGCGAACAAATTGCCCGCCGGGATTTCATAGCCTCCGTCTGCCGTTGGGCGCACGCGATTGATCTTTCCCGCCAAACTCATCGTATTGGCCGCCGATTTTTGCGCGTCCCACGGCGACTTTCCCTCCCGTTCATCGATCGGTGCGTAGCCTTCACTGTCGCCGTGCGGATGCGTGTTATCTCCCGCGCTCCAATAAAGATTCCCATCCGGGCCAAACTCCACCGTTCCCGCGTGGTGGCAGCATTCCTTACGCTGTTCTTCGTATCGGAGCAGCACTTTTTCCGACGCCACATCCAAGACATCGCCCTTCATTGTAAAACGCGAAAGCGATTGCCCATCGTATCCCACCGGCGAATACAAACAATAGATCCATCCGTTCTCCGCAAACTTTGGATCCAGCGCAAACCCCAGAAACCCGTTCTCCTGCGCCCCAAATACTTTCAGCTCGCCCGCTACGGTAAACTCCTTTTTGTCTGGATGGAAAATTTTTAACTTTCCACCATACTCGTTCACAAAAATCCGGCCATCGCCCGCAACCTCCAGCTCCATCGGCTGCGCAAATCCGCCACCGATGCGGTCCACTTTAAAACGAAAATCGTCCGGCAATTGTGCGATCGCCGCTGTGGTGAGAGACGCCAAAAAAAAGAAATGCTTCATGCGCGAAATGAACCACAACCTTGCGTGCAAATTAGACACTGCTTTACGCCCCAGCAGGTCTCACACGCGGAAGCACAAATCGGAGCGGAGCTTTCCTAAGCCCCGTCGCCACGACAGTGGCAAACAAAGAAGCCGCTGACGCAGCAACACACGCGGCTTAAAAAAGCCCCGCTCCAATCTGCGCTTCCGCGCTTCCGCGCTTTCAGCAAAAGCGCTTAAATGCGTAAGTCCTGCACGCCCCGCAAAGAGCATGGCATTCCCGCCAGCAAGTATGTTACTTCTTGCGCGAAATGAATCATCCAATCCTTCGAACACTCGCCATCCTCTTCACCTTAAACTGCGCAATACCCGCATTTGCACAGTCGGAAATTCCAAAACGCTCACTGCCCGAAGCCCACACCATCAAAGAGATCGAAGGTTGGCGCGTCCGCGTGGACGATCGACTCTTGAACGGCGACAACGCCGCTTTGGGCACGCGGGTGCTCAAAGTACTTGAGGCAAAACTCGTCAATATCACCCTCCTCGTCCCGGAAAAGCCGCTCGCCGACTTGCGGAAAGTCACCATTCAGCTCGACCTCGACTACGGCGGCTTAAAAAACATGCAGTATCATCCGGGAGCGGAGTGGCTCAAAGCAAACGGCTACAACGAAAACGTCGTGCGCTGCGTACACATCCCGGAAGCCAAAGACTTACTGTCGCCTTTTGAAAACCATCGCATGCCTTTGGTCATGCTCCACGAGCTCACCCACGCGTATCACGATCAAATCCTTGGCTTTGAAGAGCCGCGGATCAAAGCCGTGTGGAAAAAGTTTTGCGACAGCGGAAAATATCAGCTCGTCCTCACATCACCGGGCTACACTCGCGAACATTACGGGCTCACAAACCAAAAAGAATTCTTTGCCGAGATGACTGAAACCTTTTTTGGCTCCAACGATTTCTATCCATTTGTTGCCGGTGAATTAAAACGCGATGAGCCAGAAATTTTTGCGCTCCTTGAAACCATTTGGGGACCGCTTCCTCGCCGCTAAAAATGAAACGCGCGACGTTTCTCGGTCTGTTGTGTGCTACTGCATTTGCAGACGAGCCGCACATGCGATTTCTCGAAAACAACCACGTAAAAGTCGGCGTGGATCTCCGAGTCGGCGGCGCAATCACTTGGCTGTCCCGCGATGGCGGCGAGAATCTCGTAAACAACTTTGACCATGGCCGGCAGGTGCAGCTTTCGTTTTACTCCGGGCCAGTTCCTTTTGAGGCAGAGGGACAAAAACCCGCTGAGCATTGGCGACATCTCGGATGGAACCCGATTCAGGCCGGCGACGATTTTGGGCACGGCTCGCGAATCTTTGAGCAGCAGTGCGATGCGCGCACGATTTACTTAAAGTGCGTGCCACTGCAATGGCCGCTCAACAACATTTCCGGTGAATGCACGTTTGAATCCTGGCTGGAACTCGACGGCCTCGTCGTGAAAGCGCGCGCCCGCTTAAACAATGCTCGCAGCGACAAAACCCAATACGCCGCTCGCGACCAAGAATTGCCGGCGGTTTACGCAAACGCCCCGTTTTACCGCGTCGTCAGCTATACGGGCGACCGACCTTTCTCCAACGGTGCCGTGGACGTAATCCCCAAGCCGCAGGGTAAGCATCCTTGGGCATTTTGGACAGGAACAGAGCAATGGGCCGCGCTTCTTGACGACAAAGATCAAGGAGTCGGGCTCCTCACTCCGGGCCGCATTCGATTCACCGGCGGATTTGCCGGTAAGCCCGGCCCAAACGACACGCACGCCAGCAGCACCGGCTACCTTGCCAGCCCGGCGCAAGAGATATTGGACCACAATATCGTCTTTGAATACCGCTACGAACTGCTGCCCGGCTCGCTCCAAGAAATCCGCGCCCGTGCGCAAGCAAACGTCTTTGCATTGAAGACCCTTCCTTCGTGGAAATTTGAGCATGATCGGCAGGGATGGCGTCTTGCAAATGCTCAGGATTCCGGCTGGCCAATTTCCGGGATGCTCGATGTCAGCCTCGCTTCAAAAGATCCGCAGCTCATCAGCCCTTCAGCATTTTGGAACGCGGAAAACGCGCCATTTCTCATCATCGAAGCCGCCTTCAAAACCCATCATTCCACCGCGACGGTATTCTGGACGCGCCATGCGCAAAGCGGACCTCAGCCCGTGGACTCCACCGATTTCCCCATTCAGGGCGACGGTAATTTCCACCGCTACGTCGTGCGACTCGGACAATCGAAATCATACACCGGCGCCATGATCGGTCTGCGAATCGATCCAGTGCCCGATGGCAGGGAAGGGGAGTCCGTCCGCATAAAATCCATCGCGCTCAGCTCGACCGAATAAAGCTCCCCACGCCGCCCCGGATTCCCGGACAAGCACTAAGGAACTCCTCGCCGAAGCCAAACCGCGTCATGGAGCGGCGAATTTATTCGCCGACCTTCAATGCGCGCAGCGCCCAATCGAACGGGTGCGAGTCTCGTCCGAGCCCCACTGTCGGATTGGACGCTTCGCGTTGTGCAATACGGCGAATAAATTCGCCGCTCCTTTACGGTTTCCCCGGAAGATGCGGCACGCCGACTGATGTAAGCCGCGAGTATTCCGATGATGTTTTGAGAAAGGATAATTTCCGGGAAACGGAGTCGGGCTATTTCAGCTTTTTCTCATCCTGATAGCGAGCTTCGTAATCCTCCGCGTTCGTCTTTAATACAGTCAGCGCGTTGTCCGCCCACGCCTTCAACTCTGCGCTCTGGATGCCCTTCGCGGCATTCTCAATGTCCTTGTGCGCTTTCTTCGATGATTTCGCGAGCAGTTCGAGATGAGCGAGGCGGAAACCTTTTTCCTTCGCATTGGGATTCTTCGCGAGCTCCGTTGCTTCCTTTTTTGAAATATCCTCGGCGAGTCCCTTCACATTGTTGTTCACGCACATCGTCGCAAACGGTGTCCAAATCGCGATGAGCTTTTCGTGACGAGGCTTCAGCCATTTTGCAAAATCCGGCTCCAGCTCTTTGATCCCGTTCCAGCGTCCGGCGAGCTTGAGTTGAAAGTGCATAATCTCCGCCGTGGTCTTGGCGAAACGGTTGTCGGTGGGGCCGAAAGGTTTTGCAGCCGCAGCCGCTCCACTGCCCGGAGCGCCGGGCTGGGCGTTCTGCGCGTGCAAGGCGCTAGCAAGGATGACGATGGCGAAGATGGTGGTTTTCATGGAGGCGTTCTTTAGCAGCGCGTTGAGAAACTGAGGAATCCAAAATCGCGTGGAGGTTTGAGGAGTCGGGGGCAGGCGACATGAGAATGAGAGGACCGGGGGGCAGTATGCGAAAATTGACTCCGCCCGCCAGCTTCCACGGAGAGAGTGCCCTCACGCGTCAAAAATCATTCTCGCCCGTTGCGGGGGCGGCAATCATGCTCCGCCCATCTTGAAGCGTAATCCTGCAAATCCTGTCCCCCTCCGCCGAGTCCTAGTGCTCGTCGATGAGTCCAACGTCACCAGTTCCGCGAAGGCGGCCAATCGCAAGCTCGACTGGGTTCAGCTCCGGGATTCGCTGGTCGGGCAGAGGGAGTTGATCGAAATGGTCGTCTATGCCGGGCTTCCTCCTGCGATGCCGGAGTGGCAGGCCGAGCGCGATAAGAAGAACAAATTTCTCCACTGGCTGCGCTCACATGGTTTTCTCGTGGTGACGAAGGACGGCTCGCCTGCTGTGGAATCGCACTACAAGGCGAACGTGGATGTAATGATGGCCATCGATGCCGTGGAGCTTTCCGTGGCCATGGACCCGGATGTGGTGATCCTGCTCACGGGCGATGCCGATTTTGCCCACCTCGCGCTGCAATTGCGGCGACGTGGAATCCGTGTGGAAGCAGCGTCCACGGCGCAGACTCTCGGGGCAGGTCTAAAGACCGCGGTGAATGAATTCATCGACCTCGGTCCATTGCTGGAGACGTTTGAGCGTCTCGCTTGAGGCGCGTTATTTCTTGGGCTTCTGTGCCGTTTTTGCGGCTTCCGCAGACTTCTTCTTTTGAGTGTTGGCGCTGGTCTTCGCCTGATTTTGTGATGCCTTCTTGTTGTTTGCTTTTGGTGATTTGTCGCCCATATGAGTTCTCAACATCACATGCGGCGCAGAAACAGCGAGTGGGAAATGCAAGTTTCGCAAATTCTCGCTAATTCCTGCTGGCGGAAACCGCTCTAATAAAGGCAATCTCACGCACCATGAACGCAAACGCACTCACCCGCCGAACATTCCTTAAGACGACCGCCGTAGCCGCGCTCGGCTTTCCGGCCATCACCCGCTCGCAATCACCGAACAGCGACATCCGTGTCGGCATCATCGGATTTGGCGGGCGCGGGCAGGCCCACATCTCGGACCTTTTGAAAATCGGAGGAGTGAAGATTACTGCGCTGTGCGACGTCGATGATTCCATTCTCTCGAAAGGAAAAGATCAGCTCGGCAAGAAAGGGCAGGCGATTGAGACATTCACCGATGTGCGAAAGATGCTGGAGAGCAAAGAAATTGACTCCATTTCCACCGCGACGCCGAACCACTGGCACTCGCTCATCGGCATCTGGGCGTGTCAGGCTGGGAAGGATTCTTACATTGAAAAGCCTGTGTCCCACAACGTCTTCGAGGGACGCGTGCTTGCGGAAGCCGCAAAGAAATACGGACGCATCGTCCAGTGCGGCACGCAGAGTCGCTCCACGGTCGGCCTGCATCAGGCTGTCGCATGGGCGCAGGCGGGCAATCTCGGCAAGCTCGTGTGGGCTCGCGGCACTTGCTACAAACGCCGCGCAAGCATCGGTAAAGTGGACGGCGAACAGCCTTGGCCTGCGGGCATCGATAAGGATTTGTGGTTTGGGCCTGCAACGATCAAGCCGCTCATGCGCAAGAAACTTCACTACGATTGGCACTGGGACTGGAACACCGGCAACGGCGACCTCGGGAATCAGGGCATTCATCAGATGGACATCGCGCGTTGGTTTATGGGTGAGCAGACACTTTCGCCGAAAGTTTGGTGCGTCGGTGGACGCCTCGGCTATGTCGATGACGGCGAGACGCCGAATACCATGTTCGTAATACACGACTACGCGAAAGCGCCGCTCATTTTCGAAGTGCGCGGACTTCCAGCGGAAGGTCAGCAGGGCGACATGGACAAGTATCGCGGCTACGCGGGTGTCGGTGTGTATCTCCAATACGAAAACGGATACGTCATCGTCCCCGATTACAACAGCGCCGCCGCATTCGGCAAAGACGGCAAGATGGTGAAACGTTTCGGTAACTATCCGGCCCCAAAAGAAGATGCCGATCCCGGCAAGCCGGACAACTCCGGCCAGGGCTCACACCACGAGAACTGGACGAAGGCAATCCGCAGTCGCAAGGCTCCGGAGCTCAATGCCGAGATTCTCGAAGGACATCTCAGCAGTGGACTTTGCCACACCGGCAACATCTCGCTGCGCCTAGGCAGCAAGCAGGCTCCCGGCGCAATCCTCGAAAAAGTGAAGGCGCATAAAGAAGCCGCCGACAGCTACGAGCGCATGACCGAGCACCTCAAAAAGAACGGCGTCGATATTGAAAAAGAACAGCTCACGTTTGGCGAATTCCTCACGATGGATACGAAGACCGAAAAGTTCATCGGAAACGCAGCAGCCGACAAAATGCTCACCCGCGAATACCGCGCACCTTACATCGTACCAGAAAAAGCATGAAGCCGATCCTCGCCATCATCGCAATCGCGCTGGCAGCCGTTGCATTCGTTTTAAACGGAAAAATCGCGACTCGTGACGCTGAAAATGCCGCGTTGCGTGCTCAAATCGCCGAACTCCGCGCAGTCTCCGATTCCGCGGAGATTGTACGCAAGAAGGCCGCCGATGAGGCACAAACGGCTGAGGAAAACACGAAGCGTCTTGCCGCCGAAGGTGATGCCGCGCTCGCAAAGATCAAAGATGTTCCGGCGCCAACGGCGGCTCCTGCCGTAGAGAAACCCGCCGCAGACGCGGGTGGAATGGCGAAGGGGCTTGCCGACATGTTTAAGGGCGAGGAAGGCAAGAAGATGCTGAAGATGCAGTCCGAGATGGGGGCTCGAATGATGTATGGCGACTTCACCAAGAAGCTCGACCCGGAAACCGCAGACGCTGTGATGGCGCTGCTCGGTGAGCGTCAGGGGATGATGGCGTCGGCGGGAATTGATGCGATGAACGCTGCCGACCCAAAAGCAGCGCAGGGAAAAATTGTGGAGCAAAAAGCCGAGTTCGACATAAAGCTTACGGGCATGATCGGAAAGGAGAAGATGGCCGAACTGCAATCCTATGAGCGCACCGTCGGCGACCGCATGATGTTCGGCCAGGTCGAAAGCCAGTTCAGCGCTGCCGGCACGCCGCTCACACCAGACCAGCGCGAGGGCGTCCTCGGGCTCATGGCGCAAGAAAGACTGAAGACTCCGCGCTCGGCACTCGAGCAGGGCAATAGCGACCCGACGGAAGGAATGCGCGCGCTTCAAGACGATAAAGTCGTGAGCGACTGGCTCAAAAGCGAAGAGGAACTCCATCAGCGTGTTCTCACGCAGGCGAGCAGCATCCTCAGCCCGGATCAGCTCAACACCTACACCAAGTCGTTGCAACAAATGCGCGACATGCAGAAGTTCGGCATGGAGATGGGGAAGAAGATGTTTGCTCCGAAGAGCGAAGCAAAAAAGTAACCCGCGTTACTTCTTCTTCCGTTTTGGCACTTTTGGCGCGGCGGCGATTCCGTCGTGGATGACCTTGAGCACTCGCTTGCGTTCTGCACCCGTGAGCGGCAGACGCGGCGCGCGAGTCCACTCTTTGCCAAGTCCGCATTCTTGCACACAGAGCTTGATGTATTGGACGAATTTCACGGTCGTATCGAGGTGGAGCAAGGGAGTGAACCAGCGATAAATCTGCAATGCCTCATCCCACTCGCCGTTCTTCATCAATTCCCACAAATACTGATTCTGCTCCGGAAATGCGATACCCGTTCCTGCCACCCATCCGTCGATCCCGAGAATGGCGGACTCCAGCGCGAGCGGATCGACGCCGGTAAAAATCGCGTATCGGTCGCCGCATACGCGGTGCAAATCCGTGATGCGACGCGTGTCGCCGCTGCTCTCTTTGAGCGCGACGAAGTTCTTCACCTTACCGAGTTCTGCGAACATCTCCGGAGTGATGTCATTCCCGTAGCTGATCGGGTTGTTGTAAATCATGATCGGCAGGCCCGTTGATTTTGCGACTGTCTTGAAATGAGCCATGCTCTCGGCCGGGTCGGGCGTCTTGTAGCACATCGCTGGCATGACCATGAAGCCATCCGCTCCGATCTCTTCGCAGTCGCGCACAAACTCCACCGCCGAAGACGTGGATGTCTCCGCCACGCCGCTCAACACGGGAATGCGGCCTTCGATAGTCTCGACCGCCATGTCCATGACTGCGCGTTTTTCCTCCGGCTCCAGCATTTGATTCTCGCCGAGCGAGCCGAGCATCACGATGCCGCTGACGCCGCTTTCGATGAGCACTTCGATATGCTTTGCGGTGGCTTCGAGGTCCAAAGAACCATCGCGGTCCATCTGTGTGGTGATTGCCGGAAATACGCCTGTCCAATAAGGTTTTGCCATAAGTCGCGGAAGAACAGCGGTTCCATGCGCGAAGGACAAGCGGGATTATCGGAGGTCTGAAAAAGCGGGTGTGATTAAAAGTGGAATTATGCGAAGCCCGGAGAAAGTA
>JAYSTZ010000396.1:0-3639 GCA_043719365.1 Verrucomicrobiaceae bacterium
TCGCGCTTTTAGGACAGCGACAGGAATGTCGCCGCTCCTTGTTTGGCCTTCGGCCAATTCGGCGTTCGATTTTCAAACCTCTTTTTCAATCACACCAAACACCAAACTATGAGCAGAACCACTATTGACTTCGGAATTGACCTCGGGACGACCAACAGCGCCATCGCGGTGCTCAAGGGCGTGGGGACGGAGATTATCAAAAATAACGACCAGCACGATATAACTTCATCCGCCGTTAGCATTGATAAAAGGGGGGCACTTCGTGTCGGATTTCGCGCAAAGAATGTAATCGCGGACTCGAACAAGGAAGATGCCCATGTGGAGTTCAAACGGCAAATGGGGAGCAGTCACGCATACCGCTTCGAGAGCAGCGGGCAGAATCGGAAGCCGGAGGAGCTTTCTGCGGAGGTGCTGAAATCCCTGCGGGCAGATGTGCAGCAGCGGCTTGGCGAGGTGGTGGAGTCGTGCGTGGTGACGGTTCCGGCGGCGTTTGAGCTGCATCAGTGCGATGCTACCCGCAAGTCGGCGTTGGCGGCGGGATTTGCGGAGAGTCCGCTGCTGCAAGAGCCGGTGGCGGCGGCGCTGGCGTATGGATTTCAGGCGGATCAGGAAAAAGCCTATTGGCTCGTGTATGACTTCGGCGGCGGGACGTTTGACGCAGCGATCATCAAGGCGGAGGAAGGCTCGATTCACGTCGTGAATCATGGCGGCGATAACTTCCTCGGTGGGTCGGATATTGATTGGGCGATTGTGGAAAAGATTCTGGTTCCTCGCCTAACGGGTGAGTTTGACCTGAAGGATTTCACGCGCGGAAACCGGCAGTGGCGGCAGGCCTTTGCGAAGCTGAAACGCTCGGCGGAAATCGCGAAAATTGACCTCTCCCGCACCGAACGTGCGACGCTGGAGACGTGCAAATTTGTGGACGGCAGCGGGGAGGAAATCGAGTTTGAGTGCGAGCTGAGTCGGGCGGAATTGCTGAGGGTTGCGGAGCCTTTCATCGTGAAGTCTGCGGAAATCTGTAAGCGCGTTTTGAAGGAGAAGAATCTCGGCAAGGACGCGGTGCAGAAAGTCATCCTCGTCGGCGGGCCTACGCTGGCTCCTTACTTCCGGGAGCTGCTGGCAAGCAGCCTCGGCATCCCGCTGGACCACAGTGTGGACCCGCTCACGGTGGTTGCGCGTGGTGCGGCTGTGTTTGCGGGAACTCAGCGGTTCACGGGGCGCGCTGCGGCTCCGGTGGCTGCCGGGGACTTCGCGATTGACCTCAAATACAAGCCGGTCGGGATGGATAGCGACCCGATGGTGGGCGGAAAGGTGTCGGGTGCATCTGTGGAGGATTTCACGGGCTTTACGCTGGAGCTGGTGAATACGAAGACGCAGTGGCGGAGCGGCAAAATCTCCCTCCGCACTGACGGTGTTTTTATCGCCAACTTGCACGCGGAAAAGGGTGAGCGAAATGAGTTCATCATCGAGCTTTTCGACCCCAGCGGAAGGAAGCAGAAGACGACGCCGGATTCGCTTACCTACACGATTGGGTCTGTGGTGGAGGAACAGCCGCTGATCAATTCGATGGGAATCGCGCTGGCGAATAATGAATACGCCAAGCTATTTGAAAAAGGTCGAGGGTTGCCGCTCAAGGCAACGGGGACTTACCGGACAATTCAAGCGCTGCGGCAGGGACAAAGTGGTGAAGTGCTCAGGATTCCCGTAATCGAAGGCGAAATAGATCGGGCGGACCGTAACCGCCTCGTTGGGATGCTGGAAATCAAGGGCGAGAACATCCGCCGGGATTTGCCCGCTGGCAGCGAGGTCGAGGTAACGTTGAAGATCGATGAATCGCGCGTCATCACAGCCACAGCGTTCATTCCGTTTTTGGATGAAGACTTCGCTGCGAAGGTTGATTTGAAGCAACACGACCCTAATCCCGAAGAGTTGAAGCGGGAATTTGATGCGGAAATGAAGCGGTTCCGCGAAGTGAAGGTCAAAGCGGCAGACGCGGATGGCGAAAGCGCCGAACGCTTGATCCAAAAAGTGGAAGATTCCCCGCTGATGCAGGAAGTGAAAGAGGCTGTCGTAGCCGCGAAAGGCGACCCGGATGCGGCGGCGAAGTGCGAAAAGCGGTTGCTGGACCTCAAGCTCAAGCTGGACGAAGCGGTGGATTCGCTGGAATGGCCTTCGCTCGTGGCTGAAACCCGCGAATGGCTCGGTGAACTCGACTCCACCGCAACCCGCCACGGCACGCAAGCCCAGCGCGATAAAGCGGCGGAGCTGGCTGAGGAAGCCGACGACATCATCTCGGAACACAAGATGGACCGACTTCGCAAGAAGCTCTCCCAAGTCGAGCGGCTCTATTGGGAAATCGTCTTCGCGCAACCGGGATTCTGGGTGCATCAGTTCGGCCTCTTGGAGAAGGATCGCGCCAAAGCGAATGACCCCACCCGTGCAACCCGCCTGCTGGAGCAAGGGCGCGACTGCATCGCGAAAAACAACATCACGGGCCTGCAAAACATCGTGAGGCAGTTTTGGGATTTGCTCCCGAAAGAGGCTGTGGATGCGGCTCAACGTGGATATCAAGCAGGCTTAGTTCGGTAACGGCCATGAATGCGAAAGAAACGGCTACGACCCAAGTGAACGAAGCACTCAAAGAGTTCTTCGACCAGGTTCGTTTTTCGCGGGCCGTCGAGCTTGCGCACTCCCGCCGCTACCTCGAAGCCGAGGGGCTGCTCTCGCCGAACGGCAGGGAATCTTCCGAGCCGAAAGAACTCGATTTGCTTGCCCGCATCGCCGCGCAACAGAAGCAATACGCTCGCGCTCGTCGCCTGTGGGAATCCGCGCTGAAGCAATCGCCCGAAAATGCGGACTACCAACGTGCAATCCAACGCACCCGCGAGGCCGAGCAGTTCCAAGCGAAGCTGCGCAAAGTGGCGATGATCGTCGTTGCAACGCTTGCGGTGATTGTTTCGTTCCTCGCCGTTCGGAACCTTTTCCTAAAATGAAAGTCCGGCATTCCGAAAGTCTCATCCTGATCTGGCGGCTCGCAGAACTCGAAGCGCGTGCACTGAATGCTGCCAACATCGAACCAGTCCACCTGATGTTGGGTCTTTGTAAATCGGTGGACTTGGATCTGCCATCGCTCGTGCAAAAAGACTCGCCGGATGTCTTGGAAGAGCTGCTGCGCGAGGTCCGGAGGTTGCGGACTATTTTTCGCGCAGCGGGGCTGGATGCGTGCGCGTTTCGCCGGGCGCTTCGGGGGAAATGTGGCTGCAAACTGGTCGCGCCGCCCGCCTCCGAGCGATTGCGGCGGAGCAAGGAGGCGAAGCAAGTTTTCGCGGATGCGGAGCACTTTGCAGAGTTCGCGGGCGGTGCGGTTTTCCCGGTTCATTTGCTCTACGCGGTGGTGTCTGTCGCAGACGAAGTGCGGGATGATTTGCTGGGCGAGATGGATGTGGAGTTGGACCGATTGCGGGCGGTGGCGAAACGCGAGGTGGCGTTTCCGTGGGCAGGGGAGAAGCCGCAGGCGGGGCCGAACTGAGCAGTCGTTCTCATCGTTCGCCGGATACTGCGTAAAAAAGCGGAGTTGCCCAATTCACCAGTAGTTTTGTCCTTTGCTCATCGCGTGCGTTTCACGAACGGAGGCTTCCC
>JAYSTZ010000397.1:0-8812 GCA_043719365.1 Verrucomicrobiaceae bacterium
AAGGATAAACTCTCGCTGGCCGTGGAGCTGACGGATTTCTCCGTCCACTACTCGCAAGGGCTGGTGGATGCCATCACCGCCGAGATGAAGGCGGGCAAAAGCGAAGTGGTGTGCGACGCCGGGAAGCTGGTGAAATTTACCAAGGACAAAGACGGCATCGTCCGCCGCGACATCCTGACGAAAACATGGACGGACTGGGTGGACTACTGGGCCGTGGATTTCGACTACGAGAACCGGAAGGAGATCATCAAGATGGCGAAGACGATGGGCGTGGAAGGCGCGCTCCCCGGTGTGGTGATGGCAGGCGAGGAGTTGCTGGAGTTTGAGGAACGCTGGACCGGTGCCTACATCTTCGAGAACGAATGGCAGAGCTTCCGCACCCGCCAAAACCGGGACCTGGAACTGACCAGCGCGACGCACACCTACGCCAAACCGGGCCGCTACACCGTGGCCATCAAAGTCATCGACATCTTCGGCAACGATACGATGACGCTCGTGCCCCTGACGGTGGGGTAAAGGGCGCTTGCGAACTTAGTCCGAGGCGTTAGCCGACTACATTCTTGCGGGTTTTTTGAAAGACTCCGCCATTGCTCGCGTATTGGGGGGATGCAGACGAAGACTCCAGGGCATCCATCGGGCACGAAAACTAAGCGGCGGCGGGATAGGAATTTGGCGGTGCGGGCGACGCTGGGGGTGAAGGTGCGGTGTTCGCCTTCGGCGGATTATGTGCATCCGCTCGGGCCGGCGCTGGCGGCGGTGCGGGGATTTGGTCTTCTCTGATGGCTCAGAGACGGGACTACGCGAGGAACCATTAGTCCGCTGCGGAGAGGCGGCTCGGGTGCGGGAGAACTATTGGTTCATGAGGCCGGGGAGACGACCCTCCGCCGCGCGCTGGAGGATTCAACGCCGGGTAGTCCGTGAAGGTGCGAATAGTGGCGGCAAACGACGGAGGTAACGCGGCACCATGCCCGGAGCAGCAAGCGGTTATCGTGCAGGGTTATCTCAGCGGTGGTGTCCGCAGATTATTAATCGGTGAAAATCTGCGGAATCTGCGTGATGCTCCTTACGCAAAGCGCAGATCCCCGTGGCTCACGCGCGCAGTGTCGCAGTTGCGCGAGGGCTTTTGGCGCTCGGGGGCGGGATGCACTGGCTGTGACTCCATCTCAATCGCCGGTTCCACTTTTCATCACACCCACAACGAATCGCTAGGGCCACGAATCTCTCGACTCTTTTCGCGCAATTCCAGAGTCTCGGAGACTCTTATGTTTATCCGACTCTTGCTCATCGCCATGGCCGCGGCCGCAGTCGCGGAAGATCGCTTCATTGCCCAGCCGCGACAGCTCATTCTCGAAGGCAAACGAAGCGGCGAGGGATACTTTGATTCCGCCGGCAAGCGGCTCATTTTCCAAAGCGAACGCGAAGAGGAAAACCCGTTCTACCAAATGTACGTCCTGAATCTGGAGAGCGGCGATACCGCGCGCGTTTCTCCCGGAGCGGGCAAGACGACATGCGGCTTTTTCACGAAGGACGGGCTGATTTTCGCAAGCACCCACGAGGACCCGGAGTCCGCCGCAAAACAAAAGGCCGAGCTGGAGTTTCGAGCGAGCGGAAAACAGCGGCGCTACTCTTGGGACTATGACGCCTCAATGGATATTTTCTCCGCGAAGGCGGACGGCTCGGGCTTGGTGAATCTCACAAAATCACCGGGCTACGATGCTGAAGGCGCGGTATCTCCCGACGGACGTGAGATCGTCTTCTGCTCGCTGCGCGGCGCTTTTCCGCTGGAAGAGCGAACTCCCGAAGAACGCGCGCGCTACGAGAAAGACCCGGCGTCGTTCGGCGATCTATTCATCATGAACGTGGACGGCTCCAACGTCCGCCAGCTCACGAAGACTCCGGGCTACGATGGCGGGCCGTTTTTTTCGCCCGATGGCGAACGGATCGTGTGGCGGCGCTTCGATGCGAGCGGGATGAATGCGGACGTTTTCACGATGAAGCGGGACGGCTCCGATGTGCGCCAGATTACCGACTTCAAGTGTATGTCGTGGGCCCCGTATTTCCACCCGTCCGGGAAGTATGTGATCTTCACGGCCAACAAGTTTGGGTTCGAAAACTTCGAGTTGTTTATCGCCGATGCGGCGGGCGGAAAAGAACCGGTGCGGGTGACCAACACGCCGGGCTTTGATGGACTGCCGGTCTTTTCGCCCGATGGCAGAAAGCTCTCTTGGGCGAGCGGACGGACGAGCGACGGCAAGTCGCAAGTCTTCCTCGCCGACTGGGACCACGATGCCGCGCTTGCTGCACTCGGCGGCGCGGGCAAGCCGGAAATCTCACGCGATGATTTGCGCGACCAGGTGACATTCCTCGCGAGCGACGCACTCGCGGGCCGCGCCGTGGGCACGGATGGCGCGAAGGCCGCAGCCGAGTATATCTCGGACTATCTGAAGCGCGTGGGACTCCAGCCGCTGCCGGGCAGCACATCGCTTTTCCAAGAGTTCGATTTTAACGCCGGCGAGCGCATCCTTCCGGATCGCTCTTTTCTGAAGTTCGGCGAGTTGTCGGCCACGCTGGACAAAGACTTCCGTCCGATGCCGTTTAGCTCCAATGAAAGTATTTCCGGCGAAGTAGTCTTTGCAGGGTACGGCTTGAGCGCTCCGGAAGCTCAAGGGCAAATGCGATACAACAGCTTCGAGGGACTCGATGTGAAGGACAAGGTTGTGCTCCTTTTCCGCTACGTTCCAGAGAGTGTGGATGCGGCCCGCCGCGCTCATCTCAATCGATACTCAGGCCTCCGCTATAAAGTCATGATGGCCCGCGAGCGTGGCGCGAAAGGAGTCCTCGTCGTGACCGGCCCGAACTCGCCAAATGCCGGAGAGCTTTTGCCTCTGACTGGCGACGGAAGCAGCGCCGACAGCGGACTCCCGGCGATGAGCATCTCCAGCGAATTTGCCGGGCAACTCTTGAAATCGTCCGGGAAAAACCTAAAGGCGCTCCAGTCCGCTCTGGACGACGAAAACCCTCACGCAGAAGGCGGTTTCCCGTTGCCCGGCGTGAGCGTGCAATTCACCGCAGGCATCGAGCACATCAAGAAAAGCGACCGCAACGTGCTGGCGTGCATTCCCGGCGAGACGTCCGAATGGGTCCTCGTCGGCGCACACTACGACCACCTCGGGAAAGGAAAGAACGGCAACTCGCTCGCACACGCCGGAGAGGAAGCTCAGATCCATCGCGGTGCCGACGATAACGCGAGCGGAACTGCAACAGTGATGGAAATCGCCCACGCACTCGCCATATCGCCAAAACCAAAACGCGGCATCATTTTCGCGCTCTGGAGCGGTGAGGAAATGGGACTGCTCGGCTCCGCTGCATTTGTGCAAAAGCCGCCGCTCCCGCTGGAACAAATCACAGCCTGCATCAACTTCGATATGGTCGGTCGCCTGAGGGACAACAGGCTCATCATGCAAGCGGTGGGCTCTTCCACTGCGTGGACAAAGCTGCTCGAAAAACGCAACGTCGCCGCCGGTTTCGCGCTCACATTGCAAAACGACCCGTATCTCCCGACGGACGTCACCAGCTTTTATCCGAAGCGCATTCCAGTGCTCAATTTCTTCACAGGCAGCCACGACGATTACCACCGCCCCACGGATACCGCTGACAAACTCAGCTACGAAGGCATCGAGCGGATTGCGAAGTTTGCGAGTTCCATCACGCTCGACGTCGCAAACGCAGAAGTGCGCGTTCCATTCTCCCGCGTCGAGCGAAGCGACACCGGCGGCTCGCGGGACAATCTACGCGCCTACCTCGGCAGCATCCCCGACTACGCGCAGGAGGTCGTCGGCGTAAAATTGAGCGGCGTGCGCAGCGGGAGCCCGGCGGAAAAAGCGGGGCTGAAAAGTGGCGACACGATCGTGGAATTCGCCGGCCAGAAAATCAAAAACATCTACGACTACACTTACGCGCTCGACGCCGTGAAAATCGGCCAGCCCGTAAAAATCATCGTCGAACGCGAAGGCAAGCGCACTGAAATCACCGCCACGCCCGAAGCGAGGAAGTAGCGTGTTTTTGCACTAAACCGGCCTCTAACTTCCGAGTTCCACGTCCACCACGGCGATCGTGCAGTTGTCGCGCCCGCCAGCCTCCATCGCTGCTTTAAACAACTCCATCACCACCGAGGTTGCGCTCAAGAGAGGCACCGCGATCCGCTCGATTTCCTTTTGGGACACCATGTCAGACAGACCGTCCGAGCACAGGAGGAAACGCCCGCTTTTTGTGATCGGGAGGGGATAAAAATGAGGTTCAATCTTTACGATGTCGCGCGAGCCGCCGACCGACTGGGTGAGCGCGTGCATCGTCGCAGGGCGGATTCCTTCCGACGCCCGCATGAGCCCTTCCGCGACGAGCAAAGCTTCCACGGAATCGTCCCGCGTCACCTGCTTGTATTTTCCGCCTTCCTGCCGATAGAGCCGCGCGTCCCCGACATTAAATGCGAATAATCCGCCTTCGCCGGAAAACATTCCCACCACAGCGGCACCGGTCCCAGTCAAATCAGGATTTTCAACCCCTGATTGATGCAAGCGGTTGTTGGTATCCTGAAGAAGCTTCGCCACTCCCGTCTGCGAAACTTGATCGGACTCGCATTTGGATAGCGATTCCACGACTTCGCGGCTCGCGTATGCGCCGGCTTTGTGCCCGCCGATTCCATCGGCAACCGCCACGATCCAGCGGCGGGTAAAACAGGAGGCATCCATCGGTGAAGACGTGCTGGCACCACTGAAGGTGCCGCCGAAAAGGCAGGCATCTTCGTTCATTTTCCGGACTTTGCCGGTGTGGCAAATCCAGGCACCGGTCGCAATGTAGGGCATCGTATTAATGGTAGCGGTTTCGGAAAACTGATTCATGGATTACCGGGTGTCGATTCCCAATTTTGACGAAGCCTTCGCGCTTCGGATTCAATCGGGTTACGTTTTGTTGGTTCGGCATCACTCTGCCGAAAGAGAACAGGACATCACTATCCCGTCGAATGCAAAACCGCGCGGAGTTGCCTCCGCGCGGCTTCGATGAATTTCGAGAAACTCGGTTGAGTCTCGTTACTTGATGGTGACCTTCGCGCCAGCAGCTTCGAGCTTCTTCTTGATCTCTTCGGCTTCGGCTTTGGTCGCGCCTTCCTTGACCGTCTTCGGGGCACCTTCGACGAGGGCCTTGGCTTCGGCGAGGCCGAGACCTGGGACCGCTGCGCGGACTTCCTTGATGACGTTGATCTTGCTTGCGCCGGCTTCCGTGAGGATGACGTCGAACGCGGTCTGCTCTTCAGCGGCCGCTGCAGGAGCTGCACCACCGCCGCCCGCTGGGGCTGCTGCCACAGGTGCTGCGGCGCTTACGCCCCACTTGGTTTCGAGTTGTTTCACGAGATCAGCGACTTCCAGGATGGTGAGTCCGCTGAGGCTTTCAACGAGTGAGTTGATATCTGCCATAATGTTATGTTTTTTTGTCGGTGTCGTCGCCACCCGAGGCTTCGGGCGAATTAAGGTCGGCTGCCACCGTCCCGACGAGGAACCATATTTGGTTTGTTTTTGTTTTGGTTGCGCAGCGCTCCTCTATCGAGGTGCCGCGTTCCGCTGAATGGCAGCAGCGAAAATTGGTTTTAGGCGGCGGCTTCCGTAGCGGCTGGCGCTTCGGCAACTGCTCCACCTTGGTCGGCCTTCGCCTGAAGGACGCGTGCAAGCTGGCTGGCTGGCTCGTTGAGCAAACGGACCAGCGTGCTCGCTGGTGCCTGAAGCATTCCGAGAAGCGAGGCAAGCAAGACATCCCGGCTTGGGAGATCTGCGATGCTTTGAATCTGTTCCTTGGACACCGACAGGCGATCCACGACGCCGCCTTTGAGGGCCAGCTTCTTCGTCTCTGCCGCGAACGTCTTGAGAACCTTGGCGGCAGCGGCGACATCCTTGTCACCGATGACGACGGCCGTCTGGCCGGTGAGCTCGCCGAATTCCGGCAGGCCCGCTTCCTTCACCGCGAGGCGGAGAAAGCTGTTCTTTACCACGATGCAGCGTGCGCCTGCGTTGTGAAGACGCGTGCGAAGGTCGCTGAACTGGATGACGTTGAGGCCGGCGTAATCGGCCACAAAGATGAATGGTGAGTCGTTGAGCTTCTTGTTGAGTTCACCGACGATGGTTGCTTTTGCAGGATGCATGATGTTGCGTTTCCTTTCTTAAAATTAAGCGGTTTTGAGGAATTGCGAAACGTCCACGGTGACGCCGGGCGTCATGGTCGCTGCAATAGTGATATTATCCACGAAGCGGCCCTTTGCGGTGGCCGGACGGGCTTTGACGACGGCTTCGATAACGGTCTTGCCGTTTTCGATGAGCTGCTCGGCTGTGAAGCTGAACTTGCCCACCGGAACTGCGATGTTCGCGTTCTTATCGAGCTTGAACTCAACGCGGCCCGCTTTGACTTCGCGCACTGCTTTCGCGGTGTCGTCGGTCACGGTGCCGGTCTTCGGATTGGGCATCAAACCGCGAGGTCCGAGCACTTTACCGAGCTTACGAACTTCGGCCATTGCGCCGGGAGTCGCTACTGCGATATCGAAATCTTGAAATCCACCGACGCATTTCTCGATCATGTCCTTGAAGCCGACAAACTCTGCACCAGCGGCGCGAGCGGCTTCTGCGGCAGCGCCTTCAGCGAAGACGAGCACGCGGACTTGTTTACCGGAGCCATGTGGGAGCGGTGTCGTGCCGCGGACCATCTGGTCGGATTGCTTTGGATCCACACCGAGGCGGAACGCGAGCGTCACCGTCTGGTCGAACTTGGTTTGCGGCATCGCCTTGAGAAGAGCGACCGCTTCCGCGAGTGGATATACTTTTGCACCGTCGCGCTTTTCAGCGGCTGAACGGTAGCGTTTTGAACGTTTAAGAGCCATTTTGTGTTTGCAGTGCTGGCGGACCTTTCTCGATTACAAAAAGAGAAACGCCCTCCTGCGGTTGTTTGATTTAGTCCCTCAATCCGACGCCATTCGACCCCGGAAAAAGGGCGGGCAAACTAGCGGCCAGCACCGGACTGTCAAATGCGAAATGCGGAATTTTTACGTTCTGCGGACAATTCACATGGGGCTCTACCAGCTATTCGGCAAGGTCGATCTTCAGCCGGAAATAGTGCTGCTCGCCGCTCACCGCAGGGAGCGTAGCTTTGATGGTCTGGACTGTGCCGACCGTGCCGATGATGGTTTCAGAAGGGACCACAGTCGTCCAGTTGAAGAGGTCGGCGGTATGCTGGATGGTGCGGGTGGTCGTGGTCGCGGTGGTGTCCTTCTTGTAGGTGAGGGTGTAATTTGGTGATTCGAAGGCGAGCGAGGTCCGGGTAGGACTTTCTGGAGTGGCGGGAAGCGTTCCGAAGAATTGTTCGGCGAGATTCGGGATACCGTCGAAGTCGGGGTCGGCGTTGGGCCCGCTGATCAGGCTGTCAACTCGCTGTGCGGTTGTAAATTTGGCGTTCTGCCACGTTCCATACGGCGTGAGACTGTAGGTAATCTGATCGACCATTCCGCGCCCGGAAGATGTGCCTGCATAATAGGTCCAGGAGATCGTGTGAATACCGGACGGGATGGATTGGGTTGATTGACTGAACGCTCCGGTACTCGTGATGTAGTCAACCTCGAATCCGTCCAAGTTGAAACCGAGCACATCGCTATCCGCCGTGCCGTCGCTGCGCCACCAAAAGGTGACGGTCCCGGGGCCAATCACCGTGGTGGAAATCGTTGTATCGGTCCCTGCGATGAGGCCGCTGGCTATGGCGCTGTCCGCTCCATCGTGATTGAGACCGACCGTCGTCGTGCGCGTAAAGTTCGGCGGGCTACCGGTTTTGGCCCATACGAGAGTGTCGTCCACAGCGTTGGCAATGTTTGCGTCCGCCGCAGGCACACTGAGAAGTGCTGGCAGACTCGTAGTGGTGCCGAATGAATTTGCGGCGATACATGTATAAGTGCCGGCATTTGCGAACGCTGCGGTGACGGTATAAGTGCGACTGGTTGCCCCGGCCATATTGGAGCCGTTGCGCTGCCACTGGTATGTAATATTCCCGGGACCGTCGGCTTTACTCACAAATGCCGCCGTGCCGCCGACTGCGACGGTAAGGGGGGCGGGCTCAACGGTGAATACCGGTCGCGATGATGCAAATGGGGTGAAAGCAATCTCATCGACCCAGGCAGCATCGCTCCCCGCGCTGCCGCTCACATCTTTGTCGTAAGTCCATGTCAGAAGATGCGCGCCTGCGGGAATGACGAAACCGCGTTGCTGCCAGTCCACATTCCCGCTGATCGTCGCCTGATCGACGTAGTCCAAGGAAAAATGGAGCAGGTCGTAGTTCAGTTCGGACGATACCTTCCACCAAAAGCGGACGATTTGCGGCCCGACAACGATGGTGGAAAATGCCGTGCTGCCGTTGTCCGTGATGGTGGCACTGCGGGCTGCATCCGTGCCATCATGAGTCGTCGGCGAGGTGCCGGTGACGCGACTCCATGCGCTAGTTAGATCCATATCCCAAGTGCGCGCAGGCTGATCGACGGCATCGGCGAGTGCGGCGACGAGATTGGCACCGAGCGTGATTGTCATGGAGCCGTTGCCCGTACCGAAAGCATTGGTGGCGCTGACACTTACAGGATAAGTTCCGGCCGTCGCTCCGACGCCGCTGATGAGCCCTGTGAGCGCATTGATACTGAGCCCCGAGGGCAGCCCTGCCGCCGCGTAGCTGGTTGGTGCATTGCTGGCGGTGACGCGGAATGAAAATGCGGAGCCGGCATTTCCACCGGCCGTGTTGC
>JAYSTZ010000398.1:0-8803 GCA_043719365.1 Verrucomicrobiaceae bacterium
GGTGACCATGAGCCGCTGGATGTGATGTGCATAGCCGTGGTCGAGCGTCTGGCGGAGCGCGTGGCGGAGGCAGTTCATCTCCGTGTCGCCGGTCCAGTAGAATGGCGGCAGCGGCTGGTCGGCACCAAGCGCGTTGCGTTCGAGGTAGCCCGGCATGAACCGCCAGTAGATGCCGCGAACATACTCGCGCCATCCGAGAATCTGCCGAATGAATCCCTCGACGCTCGCAATCGGCGCGCGCTTTTCCCGCCAAGCGCCCTCGGCGGCGGCTATCACTTCGCGCGGGTCGAGCAGCTTCAAGTTGAGCGCGGCGCTGAGGCGCGAGTGGTAAAGCCACGGCTCGCCCGACCACATCGCATCCTCCCAGCGCCCGAAGTCGGGCAAGCGATTCGAGATGAAGTCATCAAGCGCGGCGCGTGCGTCGGCGGCAGTCACGGGCCAGTCGAGCTTCTCAAGATTGCCGGGATGTTTCGCAAACCGCGCATTCACCATCGCTATGACCTCGCACGTTGTCGCATCGGGTGGAAATCGCCTTGGCGCTGGAAGCAGACCGGGGCCGTCCTTGCCGAAGGATTCGCGGTTGTCGTGGTCAAAATTCCACTCGCCGCCCGCGGGCCTGTCGCCGTCCATGAGCACGCGGGTCTTCGCGCGCATTTCGCGGTAAAAATATTCCATTCGCAGTTGCTTCCGGCCTTTGGCGTGCGCGGCGAACTCCACAGCCGTGCAGAGGAAATGGCGGTCAGTGCGAATCTCCAGCGGCAATCCGGTGTCGCGCGCCACGGTGCCGATTTCTTCTCGCACACTCCACTCGCCGGGCTCGACGATGATGAGTTTTTCCGGATGCGTCTGCGCAATCGTCCACGCGAGTTGCGCAGCGAATGTTTCGCCCGCAGATTCGTTCTCGGGAAGTCCGCTCCACCCGGCAGACGTCGCCGTGAGTTCACGGTAAAAAACCCGCCAGCCGCGCTCCAGCAGTGCATCGCGAAAGTGCCGCATCGCCGCGAGGAACATGGCAATGCGCGGTTTCGCGACCCAGACTTTTTCAGATTCGTGCGCGACCTCGGCCATCCAGACAGCGTCCGTTTCCGGGTTGAAGTCATCGAAGGCAGCCGACCGCTCACCGAGTTGATCGCCAAGGACAAGGATGAGGTTTTTAAGTTTCGCGGGACGTTTCATGTTTTCTAAATACGCTGGTTCATACGCTGTCGGGGCAGCTCTGGTCGCTTAAAATGCAAGCCAGCTCGAAAACAAATTACAGAGCTGATGGCTCCTCATGCGCGGCATGGCGAACGTCATCCAGTGGATCTGCACGCGTCCGCAGATGCAGCCTCATCGTAGCGTGAACTGCCAATCATGAAATCTGTTCAGCTCAAACTTCTCAGCGAACTCTGCTTCATCCTCGCCTTCGCGTCGATCGTCGGGTCCATTACCATCTGGTTTCTGTCCGGCGGCACGACTGCTGAGACGCAAGCGCACGGAGAGCGTTTCGGCATTTTCGTCGGACTGTGGGCACCGACATTTTTCATCCTATCGAACCGCTTCGATCGGCACGCAGAAAAAGCGGGCTGATGGTCTGCGGAACAGCGATCCGATGACTGCGGTCGATCCCGGGAATAAAGACTTTGGCGCACCGCTTACGCGCTGTGATGCAATTGCAGCGTGGAGAGAGTTTCTCCCACGCGCCACCGATTACGCAGCCCGCAGGAGCCATGTCGAACCACGGCACGGAAACGTTTCGCGGCTCAGTGTTGCCATTCGGCATCGCCTACTTACTGAGGACGAAGTGATTCGCGACACGCTCGCGCATTGTGGCATTGCTGCGGCGGAGAAGTGGCTCCAAGAAGTATGCTGGCGTCGCTATTGGAAAGGGTGGTTGGAGTTTCGGCCACAAGTGTGGACGAGTTGGCGGCGGCGCGTGCGGGAATTGCGCGAATCGTTGCCGAGCGAAGTTTTGGAAAAAGCGGATGCTGTGGCTGCCGGTGAAAGTGGTGTCGCCTGCATGGACCTCATCGCACGTGAGCTGACCGAGACGGGTTACCTTCACAATCATGCGCGGATGTGGTGGGCGAGTTTCTGGATTCATGCCGAGGGGCTTCCGTGGGAACTGGGCGCGGACTTTTTCTTCCGCCATCTGCTCGACGCCGATCCCGCGAGCAATACGCTCTCTTGGCGCTGGGTTGCCGGCCTCCAAACGCCCGGCAAGACTTACGTCGTGCGTCTCTCGAACATCGAAAAATATGCGCATGCCGGTTTGCTGCGCGACCGTCGGGGCAGCGACCGCATCGCCGATGGCGTGGTGATTCCGTCGCTCCAGCACGATCATGCCGATCTCTCCCGACACCCGTTGCCTTCGTTCCCCACGGCACTTCCGGCAAAAGTCGGGCGGAAGGGGTTGTGGCTGCACGCGGACGATCTTTCCCCGGAATTCGGCCCGCTCGCGGAACTCGCGCCCGATTCCATCGCTGCATTTACGAGCGAGCGAACCTATCGCCAACACTACCGCCTCGGCGAAAACCGCATCCGTGCTCTGCGCACGGTTATCGCCGATGGCGTCGCGCGGGCTGGCTCGCACTACCGATGCCCTTCCACGCTCGCCGATGCGGACGACACCGCCGCGAGCATCGGTGCTTGGGCGCGCTTGCAAAAGCTCACGGAAGTCGTGGCATTCGCGCCCACCGTCGGGCCGGTCCGCGATATTATCCCACGTCTTTCTAGTCATCTCGCGGAGCTGGGGATTGGGCTCACATTCATCCAGCGTGCGTCGGACTCCCATGCTTCCGCCCTCGCGAGCGCTGGCTTCTTCCCATTCTGGGAAAAGATGAGCCGCCACCTGCGCGCCGATTTATCCTTATGAAAACCGCAATCTCGCCCGAGCAGATTTCCCACGTCATCCGACTCGCATGGGAAGACCGGACCACCTTCGAGGAAATCAAAGAACGCACAGGATTAGTGGAGCGTGACGTTATCGAAATCATGCGGCGCGAGCTGAAGCCGTCCAGCTTTCGACTTTGGCGAAAACGGGTGAGCGGTCGCATCACGAAGCATCGGCGCTTGCTCGAGCGAAGTCTCAAAGGCCCGCATTCGCTGGACTGCGAGGACTGATTAGCCAAGCCCGAGAATCCAGCCCTCGGTCTCCGCCACGGTTAGTTCGGCTGGCTCCAAGCTCGGATGAAAGTGAACGCCCAGCTCGGCTGCGGCGTCTTTCTCCCGCATCCAGCGCGCAACGCTGTAGGCATCGTGCTGGTGGTCGTTCCTTCCTTCTTTTGAAAAGCTGCGACTCCACAAAGCCGGATAGACCTCAGCGATGACCGAGCTCCTGCGCGGCGGCACCCATCCATCGAACGGCCAGAAGTGAAGCTTCGAGCCACACTCGTTGCGAAGGAAACGCAGCCACGGCAGGCCGGCGTGCGTGGACTTGGCGACGCTGCCTTGCACATCGAAGTGGAAGACCGACTTCGCGCGACACCGTTCCTCCGCGAGCCGACGCCACCGGGAATTGCCGCCTCGCTCAGCTCCATTGCCGTCCAAGCCATCGCGAATGAAATCGACATACATGTTGTCGTCATCCGTCGGCCAATGCTGATGAAAGTCGTCGAGGAATGACGACCACTCGAGTTGGAGTCGGTGCTTTTCAAAGTAACGCATCGGAAACGAAAAGGCGTGGTCGATCCCGACCAGCGTGGGCGGACTTGATTTGAGTTCGACGGCGAGCCACTCGGCCATACCGCGACGGGTCCAATACTTCCGCGGACTCTGCGGCGGATGAGTCTCGGCAGGTGCCTGCGCTGGCGTGGCACTGTATAGCCGCAGACCAGTGAGGCTGCTCGCAGGGGTTTCCGCACCCGAGTAGTCGATGCCGAGATAGCGTTCAAAAAGTCGTGCCGATTGTTTCATATCAGCCGGCTTTCCCTTTTTGCATCCTGCAGCGGTCGCTGCAAAATTTCACCTCGTCCCACACTCGCTCCCACTTTTTGCGCCATGTGAACGGGCGTCCGCATACGATGCACGGCTTTTCGGGCAGATGCTGCTTTTTCACTCGTTTCATGACTCGTCTGCGGCGGGTGGCTGTTTCTCGTTCATCGCGCGGAGCGAATCGAGATAGGCGTTCTTCGGCGCGGGTTTGGCGGGGCGGGTTTCGGTGCGTAGCATTTTCTCCACGCGTCCGCTGCTCTCGGCGATCAACTCGGCGATGAGCGGGGCTTCGGGTAGGTTCTTCCAATACTTTTTCGGCATCTCGGATTGCATCGCGCGCACCTTGAGCCTGGCGGGATTGAAGATGCTGCGGTAGTAGGTGCGCCAGAGGTCGTCGAGCGCGTCGTCATCGGGCGCGGCACCGCGCGGCACGCCGGGGGTGAAGTGCAGCGCGCGGCCGTCCCAATGCGCGCATTCGTGCGGGGTGAGGATGGACCAGTCCATGCCGGCGAAGCGTATCTCGAAAAAGCCCGCGGCCAGTCGCACGATGCGGTGCTCGGGCTCGAACCACGCTATGAATTGCTCGCGGCCCGTGGCCTCGTCCGTTGCTACGAGACGGAAGCGGACGAACGCGTGCATCTTGTGGATGTCGCGGCTCACGGCTTTGCGCCACTGCTCAAGCTGGCGCACGTCGCGGTCCGTGGGCACGGCGAGGAGATGCCGTTCGCCGCCGTGCGTGAGACGCCAAAGCACGCGGTAGAGCACGCCCCATCGCCGCGCGTCGTTGTGCGCGGCGACGCTGCGGGCGATGTCGAGAAAGGCGGGCGGCACTTTCGGCACCGCGCCGCGCAGGGCTTTGTCGTCCGTCGTGACGAAAAGGCCGGGTTCCTGCGCGTCGTCGATCCACAGCACTTCATCGGGTGGCACGCGTAGCGCGAGCAGCTCACGCGCACGTTCGCGCCATTCTTCGAAGACCGGCTGGATGACGACCGTGCGCATGGCTACAGCTCGCCCGAGCGCACGGAAGCGATGTCACCCGCGACCGGCGGAGGTGGCGCGTCGAAGTTCAGTTCCGCCTGCTTCGGCGGCGGCAGAAAACGCGCGCGCAACGCATCGTCGTCGAGCCCGAGCCGCGCGGGCGTGTGGTCCGCGGCGACGATGAAGGGCAGCACTTTTTTCATCGGCACGCGCAGGCGCAGCAGGTCGGCGAGCCTCAGCCTCGTGTATCGACGCGCGCCGAGGATGCGCTCCACATTGCGCACGCCGAGTCCCGGCACGCGAAGCAGGATTTCGCGCGAGGCCTTGTTGATGTCGGCGGGGAAAATGGCGCGGTTGCGCAGCGCCCACGCGAGCTTCGGGTCGAGTTGCAGGTCGAGATTCGGCGCGGCCTCGGTGGTGATTTCATCCACCTTGAAGCCATAGAAGCGCAGCAGCCAGTCCGCCTGATACAGCCGATGCTCGCGCACGAGCGGCGGCGGCTTGATGGGCAGCAGCGACGACGGCTCGGGAATCGGACTGAAGCCGGAGTAATACACGCGCCGCAGTCGGTAATCTCCATAGAGCACATCCGCGCGCCGCAGGATGATCGCATCCGTGGAATCATCCGCGCCGACGAGCATCTGCGTGCTTTGCCCGGTGGCAAAGGGCGGCGGCTTCGGCGCATCCGGCTTGCGCTTTTCCGCGTGGCGTTCGTCGATTTTTTCGCGGATGTGCCCCATCGCGTCCTGCGTGCGCGCGAGGTTTTTTTCCGGCGCTAGGCGCGTGAGCCCCTGCTGCGTGGGGAGCTCGATATTGATGCTGATGCGGTCCGCATAGCGCCCCGCCATTTCGATGAGCGCGGGCGACGCCTCGGGAATCGTCTTGAGATGAATGTAGCCGCGAAAGTGATGATCCTCGCGCAGCTTCCGCGCGACCTCGATGACCAGCTCCATCGTGTAGTCCGCGCTGCGGATGATGCCGCTGCTCAGGAACAGCCCTTCGATGTAGTTGCGCTTGTAGAAATCGAGCGTGAGCCGCACCACTTCGTCCGGCGTGAAACGCGCGCGCTGCACATTGCTGGAGCGGCGGTTGATGCAGTAGTGGCAGTCGTAAAGGCACGCATTCGTGAGCAGCACCTTCAGCAGCGAAATGCAGCGTCCGTCCGGCGCATAGGAATGGCAGATGCCCGCGCCGCCCGTGGAGCCCACGCCCGCACTGCCGCGCGAGTCCTTCCGTGCCGCCCCGCTGCTTGCGCACGAGGCATCATACTTCGCGGCGTCGGCGAGGATTTCTAGTTTGTGCTGTAGGTCCATATTAACGGTGGAAGTTTACACTATTTCCACGCGTTCGAGCGGAAAAATGGTGACGTCCACTCCGCGCGACATGATGACGTGGTCGGGCGGACGTCCGGTCGGCGCGAATCCATCGAGCGGCAGCAAATGCTCATCCCACGCCGCGACCTCGGCGCGGCACAGTGGATACGCCTCATGGAAAACCGCGCCGCGCCGGAGACCATCGGGCGCGCTGGAATAAAGCCGGTAACGCTCGACGAGAAAGAACTCCAGCGAGCCGGGCGCGGCCTGCGGCAGCTCCGCGCCGGGCGCATAATCAAACACGCAGCGTGCGCCATTCGCCTGCGGTCCGGTGCGCAGCGATTCGTAGCGGATGCGACCCTCCGCCGCGTGGCTCGATGTCATCTCCGCATGCTCGTAGGGCAGATGGAAAAATCGCCGCGCGATTTTCACCGCGAGCCATTGATTTGCATCGAGCGAGTAGAACCACACGCCCGGCACGCCCGCGCGGTCGTGCACGTAAGTGCGCAGATTCATCTCCATGAAATCCGAGATGCCCGGTACCGCGGGCAGAAATCGCGGACGGATATTCCGCATGAAAAACGGCACGACACCGAGGTACGCCTTTCCTCCTAAAGAATCCACAAACAGCCCCTCCGGCAGCGTCGCCTGGATGGCCGCTGCGGGATACTCCCAGTGCAGAAAAAGCAGGTCGCGCCACTGCTGATACATAACCGGACTTCCCGGCGGGCACACCCGTGCAGCGAGACGTTGCGACACGTCCGGAAAATGTGGAGTGGCGTTAGCGGCGGTCATTGCTGCAAAGCTGGAATGAAACGGTTAGCGATGAAAATCATCTGTTTTGAGATACCCAAAAGCGATACGCCTCATGCTTAGATCTAGGAACAAGAATCTGCCCGCTTGGAGTATAAAGCCTCTGGAGTGAAAAAGGGGCGCTCTGCTCTCGCTGGCGGACTGATTCGATTGGCTTGCGAACTTTAATGCCGCGACTCATTCTCGGCGTCAAATTGTGGAAAACTTGCTCATTACTTTACAAATAATTGTTGCCCTCGGGATACTGAATGTCTGGGTCCTTCGCGCGGGCAATGCGACGCCATTTCGCGGTGGCGGCGCGAAGACTCTTCGCGAGGAATTCGCCGCTTATGGCCTGCCGTTCTGGTTTATGTGTGCAATCGGCGTGCTGAAAGTCAGCCTCGCAATCGCGCTCATCGCAGCCATTTGGAAACATAGCATCGCTCAACCTGCGGCGATTGGTCTGGGGTTGCTGATGCTTGGGGCATTTGCGATGCACCTCAAAGTGAAAGACCCGATGAAGAAAGCGCTGCCGTCCATCGCTGTGCTCGCGATGTGTGCGGCCATCGCGTTTCTCGGATAGACGGGGCCGCTCAAAACGCCTCGATACTCAAGTAGGCATTGAGCGCCAGGTAAATGAGCGCCGGCATCGTCTGTAGTATCGTATCGTTGATTCGAATCCGAACGCCGACCGCAACCAGCATCATCAGCGCAAGCCCTGCTCCCGCCGAGCGCCCCATCCACGGATGGCTGAGGCCTGCAAGCAGCCCGATTGCCGCGCACATTTGCAGCCCTCCTACCAGCGTGCGCTGCGACCCGAGGCGGTAACGATGAAACTCCCGCTTCATGTCGGAAGATAAGAAGCACGCAGCTCCGTATCCAAGAAATGAAGCAGCGGAGAAGATGATCAGAACAAAATTCAATTTGTTATATTACGGCGTCCTTTCAGCCGTGGATACTTCATTCCCTCGGCACCCATAGCGGGGGGTGTGATTAAAAGTGGAATCGCGCGAAACGCAAAGTAGCCCGAGAGTCCCTTCGCGGCTGAATATTACTCGCGAACCGGCCGATCAATCGAAGTGCCGCTTCGCGGGAGGTGTGAAGCCGCGAAGGGATTGCCTTTCAGGCTACCTCCGGTTCGCGGGCTACTTTTTTGCACCGGCAAGAATTCCGCTTTTAAACCGTCGCCGACAGGGCGCGAAAAGGCCGTTGACGTGGACTACGGCCCTCGACACGCGGCCGTGCCAAAACGGAAACTCAAAACGATCGAAGGTATGACTTCGCATTCGTGGTATTTGGAAGGTTCCATCTGGTATGATGACTTGGCATTTACGCTGAAAGGTCAACTGGACCGCAATCTCATCCCATCCCGGACGCGTGCGGGTGAAAATGATTTTGTGTTAAAGACAGCCTGGATGGCTGACCTGATGCGTTGAGGCGGCCGAAGGGCCGACTGTGGAAGATAAGCGATCAATCCCCAAGTGTGGAGGCGCGGTCTCAAGCACAAGAACGTCGCCGCCGCGCTGATCACCCAAGTAAAAAATAGCGTGATCATCGACTGGCCCGCCGCGAAAGCGCCCTCGCCAAGAAGATCAAAGTTATGGTGAAGCGCATCCTGAACAAAAACGGCTACCCGCCTGACTTCCAAGAGGAAGCTGTTAACCCGCCTTTCGGGGCGGGATGGGGCTTCCCGCCCGTCCAGAGCGACGTGCAGGAGCCTTTGCGAAGGGATGAGGGGGAAACTGGACAGGCTGGAAGCCCATCCCACTCCGACAGCCTAGAAGGCTGTCCTACTACCGTCGCGCGTC
>JAYSTZ010000399.1:0-1569 GCA_043719365.1 Verrucomicrobiaceae bacterium
CACCGAAATTTTGAAAGCGCTCGCCGACCGCACGCGTCAGCGCATCGTGAAAGCGCTGGCGAAGGGCGCGCTCGGAGTGAACGAACTGAGCGAGCAACTCGACCTTTCCCAATACAACACGTCGAAGCATCTTGCTGTCCTTAAGCGCGCGGAAATCGTGGATGTTCAAGCCGCAGCCCAGCGTCGGGAGTATTTCATCGCCGAGGCGTTTCGGACCCAGATGGAAAAGGAAGGCGCGACGCTTGATTTCGGCTGCTGCACCTTCCGGCTCGACCAGTTACTTTCATAAAGGTGGGGTGTGATTAATACTGGAACAGAGTGAAGATGCTTCGTGCCCATGCGGAAAGACTCATAAAACGGTGGTGCCAGACTGATAGTTGGGCGATGGCGGCTCCATCGTGTTTTTTGGTGCGGAAGTGCAGCGTGGCGGGAAAGACCGGTTCATCGAGGTAGTGTCCCTTCACTTGCGGGCCACCGGGTTGAACCGTGGTTTCATACAGGCGCTTCCAGCTTCACTTCGTCGCGCAGAACGCGACGGCTGGGCGTCGCACGCGGGCAGATGAATCCAGCCTTTGGAAGTCCCGATCGCGTTCAGCTCAAGAACGACGGACTTTTCCGTTTGGATTCCCTGACTACCGATGCCGCGTTACCAGTTTCTCGAATGCCAGGACGGTCGCGGCGTTGCGGGTATCTACGCCGAGTTTCTCGAAGATGTGTTGGAGGTGTTTCTTCACGGTGTTCTCCGCAGCGCCGGTGATGATGGCGATTTCGGGATTCGATTTTCCCTGTGCCACCCACAGCAATATCTCCGCTTCGCGCGGTGTGATGCCGAGGGCCTCAAGCGGGGTCGGCGATGAGAAGTCAGGTGCGAATTCGCCCGGCGGACGTTGTTTTTCGCGGCGCAGTCGTGCTTCCACCGCCGCGACGAGGACCTGCACGCTTGCGGGCTTTGTGAGGTAGTCGTCGGCTCCGAGATTCATGCCCGCGCGGACGTCGCTTTGTTCGCTGCGCGCGGTGAGGAATATGAACGGAATATGCGCGGTATCGGCATCTTTGCGAAGGGCTGCTACGACGCCGTGCCCATCCAGTTCGGGCATCGTGACGTCGCACAAGATAATGTCGGGGTGTTCGCGCCGCGCCGCCTCAATGCCCGCCAGTCCATTCGCCGCAGTCGTCGGGAGGTAGCCTTCCATGCGAAGGATGGTGGCAATGTTGTTGCGGGTCAAAGTGTCGTCTTCGATGATGAGGATTCGTTTCACGGTGCCGACCATGATCGGGGTCTGGAGTTCGCGCGATACGACTTCGGACGTATTCGTCTTTCGACGTATATCCATTCTGTGCGCGTCTGATACGTTCCGCTGATGACTTTGGCTCGCACACTAAAATCGCTCGCTGCAATCAGCTTGCTTTTTTCCGCGAGTGCGGGCGTGAGTGCTGAGGCACCGGGCAATGCCGCAGTCGCGGAACAAGCAAAGGCCTGGGCAGAGCGATTCTTCGGGGCGCCGAAAAAGGCACCGTCAACTGCGCCGCGTCGCGTCACCATCGCGGAGGCGCTCACGCTCTTGGAAA
>JAYSTZ010000400.1:0-8801 GCA_043719365.1 Verrucomicrobiaceae bacterium
TCGGGGGTGTGATTAAATATGGAATGCTGCTTGTAGTAGGACAGGCATCCTGACTGTCGGGGTGGGATGGGCTTCCAGCCCGTCCATTTCCCCCTCATCCCTTCGCAAAGGCCACCGCAAAAGCTCCTGCTTGTCGCTCTGGACGGGCTGGAAGCCCCATCCCACCCCGACAGTCAGGATGCCTGTCCTACTACAAGCAGCATTCCATATTTAATCACACCCCCGACCACGCGACAGGACGAAAAAATCACCTTCATCGTTTTTTCCATTGTCTCCCGGAGGAGGCGCGAGTCGTCGGCCAAAACCACGGTGTAAACCGACTGCGATTCATCAACAGATCCCGGAGAAAGAGATGGAGGCATAAGTGTGTGGAAGTTGGTTTCTGGTGAGGTCAGCTATTGGATGGAAAAATTGCAAACCACAAAATACGCTCCCGGATGTTTTGGGTGTGAATGCACTTAGAATGGAAGTAGCGGGGCCGCCTCCCGCCCCGCTATCACGCGCCGCATCAGCGAATGCCCGCCGAGCGCGCACGGGCGATTTAGGACAAATTGGACAACTCCCCCGCCCCCTGATACCAGCCCAAGCAACCAATGAACCCGCATGACTCTGAATTCTGTCGCTTTGATTCGGCTGACCGCGGCTTCCCCTCAGTTAATCCCTGACGCCATGCCCGGTATTTCGTTTTTTTCGCCTGACCTCATTTCCAGGTGACCCCGTTTCCACGTTTCCCGACAGCTTTGGTTCAACACCCTCATTTCAAATCCTTTTCAAATTCAACAGTCGCGCCATGCTTGAAAGTCTTCTTCTTAAGCACACCGTTCACCGACCATTTGAATGTCGTCGTCTTATTTTTGTAGGGTGCCGGATCCGTCCCCAGTCCCGCTTTCGTGCAATCGATCGATTTTTCACCGGCTTCGATGGCTGCACGCACTTTGCTTGTGACATCCGCTGTTTGCCCTGCCTCCGGTCCTTCAAAAACCACGGAAATCAGTTCAAGCGGAGGCTTCGTAGTCCGAATCGCGCCGCTCGCTGTCGCATTTGCGTCGGCGATGTCTTTCGTTACTTTTTTAATCTCCCGATCCACCAACAGAGCCGCCTCTAAATTACCGTTCTTTGTGTATTCGCTTTTTATCGGGCCAAGCTCTTGAACATAGCTATTGAGGAACGGGATCGAAAGTTTTTGAACGGCACGCAGGTGTTCCATTCTTTTCGCCGTCAGTTCAGGTGGGTCTGAGAGTTGTGTGCCGTCGGATGTTTTGCTTCGCCGTTCGCCCGTCGAGTTCGCAGCCGTGATCGCATCCCCTACTTTTTTTAGCTCCCGTTCTACACAAAGTGCCGCTTCGAGTTGTCTATTTCTTGCGAACTGTTCCTTCAATGGTGACAGCTTTTTCGCGTAGTCACTCAAGGCGGGAACCGATGCACGCTCGATTGCGCGCGTGACGACCTTCCTTTTGGCTACCAACTCAGGCAGCTCCGCATCCTGTCCCGACTGGCCGAAGTGGGGAACCAACAGAACTGAAACAAGTATAACAACGAGGCGGACCCGCGATACACACGACGTAAATGCTGACGAAAAAGTTTCAAGCGTGCTCATCGGGTGAGCCGCTTACAGTTCGCTCCGACACAAAGCAAGCACATGTTATTCGGGAAACGTGAGGGAAAAGGGGTCTTAGGGAGAGGTGGTCTGGCGAGCAAAAAGACATGAACCATCGACAATGGGCCGGAATTTTTCCATTTCGTTGCCTTCCCCATTTCCGCGGATGGGAGCGAGACGCGGCACGGTGCTCCTCGGTCTGCCTCGAAGCCTACGGGGTAAAAAACCGTTGAAAGCCTTTTGCTCGCAGTCCTTTTTTCAATTCCTCGTCCTCGGTCCAAAGCTCCTCGTCCAGATGCAGCGCAAACGCAACGAACGGGGTATCTTTCAAATCAACTCCTTCGCAAAATGAACGCGCGCGGAACCAAGTCCCAATCGGAATGCAAGCCGACTCAATCAACTGGACGGACTCCAGTAATTCGTTCAGCGCATTGAGTATGGATTCTTCGGGGAGTTTCGATGCGCGGATGATGCGGTCCTTGTGCTTGAATAACTCCACAAATAGGAAACGCGGAGCGTAGAAAGTAACATCGGAGGGGGACATCAGCCGAATTCCCAAATCGCCACAACCCGCCGCGAGCGCACAGAACGCGATGTTTGTATCCACAACAACTCGCATCGGCTACTGGGCGTCTCCGCCGAATCGGTGCTTGTTCTTGTCCCACCAGTCCGACTTCGATTCCTCGGCAATCCGCATGGCTTCATCCTTGGTCAACTGCGAACCGGACACCAAAGAAGCAAAGCGAAAGGGCCGCAGTATCGCTTCAATCTGCTCCAGCGCCATCTCCCCACGCGGAATCGTAACACGGACAGCATCATCGGTAGCATCGACGGTAATCATGACCACAGAATACGGCGAAAACGCTGTGTGGCGAGAAATATGGCGTGAACTTCCAATTGCCGCGCCGACATCACAACGGGCGGGCGGCTTGTAGTGGTTTGAGAAAAACCAGCCCGCGTTCCTCGCTGGCTGCGCGCTGGAAACGGGGGCAGAACCTCCCAGCGCAATAGCGAGAAATCGGCTGGCGGCTTCGCGCAAGGCTTGGGCCATTTGTCGGATTCAGCGATGCGGCGGGCATCGACTGATTCGCCATCAAGCTGCGGTGGGCACCGTTGATCGAGACGGCACCCGGCGGCCCCCTGACTTTTTTCGTTTCGTCCGTCGGCCTCCTTGTTCACTGTCGGCCCATGAGCACCGAGAACTTTTCTACCCAGCGACTGCTGGTCATCGACGACGACCAGAAGCTGTGCCGCCTTATCACCGACTACCTCACGCCGCTGGGCTACGACGTGCGCGCAGAGCACACGGGGCCGGACGGTGCCGCGCGGGCGCTTGCGGAGGAGTGGAACGTGGTGCTGCTCGATTTCATGCTGCCAGGCTGCGACGGGCTGGAGGTCCTGAAACGAATCCGCGCCGTGAAATCCGCGCTGCCGGTGCTCATGTTCACAGGCCGCGGGGATGACGCGGATCGAATCGTCGGTTTGGAGATTGGAGCCGACGATTATATCCCGAAGACATTTTCCACGCGGGAGTTGCTGGCGCGATTGCGGGCGATTACGCGAAGGGCATCCCGAGCGGTGGAAGACGACGACGCGCCGGAGCCCGAGATCACGGTGGGCCCGCTGCGAATCAATCCGAACACACGCTCCGCCACGCTGGGCGCGGAGTCGCTGATTTTGACACCCGTGGAGTATGACATCCTGCTGTCACTGGCGAAAGCGAAGGGCCGCGTTCGCACGCGCGATACGCTGATGGAGCATGTGCGCGACCGGAGCTACGAAGTGTTCGACCGCTCGATCGACGTCCACGTTTCCGCGCTCCGCCGGAAATTGCACGACGACGCGAAACATCCGCGCTTTATCCGCACCGTGCGGTCCGCCGGCTACATGCTCACGGAGCCGGACTCGGAATGAAGACGCGCTTTCCACTGTATGCAAAAATCCTCGCGTGGTTCTTCGTGAATCTCGCCGTGGTGGGCATTGCAGGCTGGCTGCTTTTGCGGGAGCAGTTTCGCTTTTCCGCGCTGCCTGCGCGTGCAGCGTCGGCAAATCTTGAGAGGGCTGCGGCGGAGATTCTCGGGGAGGCCGCGAATGTCCCGGTTCGGCAATGGGATGCGATTCTGAACAAGGCCGGGAGTCAATACGGCGTGGATTTCCGACTCTGCGACAACGAGGGCCGCTCGATTGCCGGCACCCGCGGCGCCCTTCCTCCTGCGGTACACTCGCGGTGGTTCAACATACCCCGAGGAGAACCGCGTCCGAGGCCAGGGATGGATCGTCCACCGCTCGATCGGCGCGATGGCCCGCCGCAGGATCGTCGGTTCGGTCCGCCGGAAGACGATCCGGGCCCTCCAAGGGATCGGGAGTTCGAAAGGCCGAGACGCCCGGATGGCCGGCTGGATGAGTTCATCCACAGTACGAACCCGGATCGTTACTGGGCTGCGACCAAGATAACAGGATCTCATCCCGAGCTGATCGGCGGAGCTTTGCTTCTGGCTTCCTCCGAGTCAGCGACAGGACATGGATTCTTTTTCGATACACGGCCTTATGTGTGGGGCGGCATCGGCGTTCTGGTTTTATCGGTGCTGGTCTGGCTGCCGTTCGTCAGCGGGCTCACGCGAAGCCTTTCCCGGATGCAGGCTGCGACCAAGCAATTGGCGGAAGGCAATTTCAATGCTCGAAGCGAGGATTCCCGGCGCGACGAAGTCGGGGCGCTGGGTGGTGAAATCAATCGCATGGCCGCACGTCTCGCCGGGTATGTCGCCGGGCAAAAGCGGTTCCTTGGCGATGTCGCGCACGAACTCAGTGCGCCGATCGCACGGCTCCAAGTGGCGATCGAAATCCTCGAACGCCGCGTCGCATCCACCGAGGGCACCCGCGTGGCGGATGTGCGCGAGGAAATCGAGCACATGGCAACACTGGTGAACGATCTCCTGCAATTCTCACGCACCGGGATGATGGGCGATGTCGCGGTGCTCACCGATGTGAAGCTCGCCGAAATCACCGGCCGTGCGGTGTATCGGGAAGCGGGCGACACGTCGCAGGTCTCCATCTCGCTGGACCCGGAACTCCGGGTGCAGGCCGTCCCGGAACTCCTTCAGCGCGCGATTGCCAACGTCGTGCGCAACGCGATCCGATATGCAGGCCACGCAGGAACCATCGTCATTTCAGCGGAGGAAAAAGACGATGAAGTCTTCCTCCATATCGCGGATAACGGCCCCGGAATTCCCGCCGCAGCGCTGCCGAAAATTTTCAATCCGTTCTTCCGCATCGACGAATCCCGCACCGCGAGCACCGGCGGCACAGGCCTCGGGCTCACCATCGTGAAAAGCTGTGCGGAAGCCTGCCGCGGCTCCGTGGTCGCCGAGAACCGCGAGCCCACCGGACTTTGCGTGACGATCAAGTTGATGAAATCGACTGCGCCCGAGGCGGGTTAGTGCGGTCTGCAAATATGCGGATTGGTCGTAGTGGCGCAGGCGACCCGCCCGCGAGCGCGGTCCCGGCGGGTCTGTGGTTAGCCCTGCGAAAGCAGCGCGTGAGTGCCGCGAGGCTTTGGAGTGCGCGTGGCTTGACACCGCTTTTCCTTCCACGGAACTGCGCTCCGAGCTTTGTGGAAATGGCACAGGCCAAACCGCGCTTCACCCCTGTTTCACTCACGACGCTGTTTCCACCGAAAGTCAAAACGGGGTCAAGCCCCCGCACTCCAAAGCCTAGCGGCACGCTCAATGATTCTCTGGCTTGGTTAAACACACACGTCGCCGGGGAGACTTCCGCAGGCGGGTCGCCTAGGCCACTACACAAACATCGCATGCGAAGCGTGGCACGATCCCATTCGGCAAAAATGCGGATTGCCAATGCGCACGCCAAGCGGCAACTGGCGGCGATGCAACCGACTACGATCTACAATACCACCGACGGAATCCTGGCGCGGCGCGGCGAAGATGCGTTCCTTTTGTCCGGCGTGACGATGGATGACATCTTCCGGCAGGACGATCCCCACGCGTGGCTGGAACCGAAGCTGAGCCAAGGCCGCCCGGCCGAACTGCCGGCAAAACTCCTCCCGCCGATCGGCTCGCAGGAAGTGTGGGCTGCGGGCGTCACGTATCTGCGCTCGCGGGATGCGCGGATGGAGGAAAGCAAGGATGGTGGCTCGGTCTATGACCGAGTCTATGCCGCCGACCGTCCGGAGATTTTCTTCAAGGCGACACCGCATCGCGTGGTGGGACACGGCGGCGAAATCCGAATCCGTGAAGACTCGAAATGGAATGTGCCGGAGCCCGAAGTGACGCTCGCAATCAATCGCAGCGGGCGCATCTTCGGATACACCGTGGGCAACGACGTCAGTTCGCGCGACATCGAGGGGGAGAACCCGCTCTATTTGCCGCAGGCCAAAGTGTATCTCGGCTGCTGCGCGCTCGGGCCGGGGCTGGTCATTCGTGACCCGCTTCCAGTGGAGACGAGTATCGAGCTTCGTATCATGCGCGCGGGAATTGAGGTCTTTTCCGGTGCAACTTCGCTGTCGCAAATGAAGCGCTCATTCCCTGAACTTGCGAGCTGGCTGTGGCGCGACAACGGGTTTCCCACCGGCTGCTATCTACTCACGGGTACGGGCCTTGTTCCGGGCGGAGACTTCACTCTGCTGCCCGGCGACGACGTCCGTATCGCGGTGCAACACCTTGGCGAATTGGGGAACATCGTGGGCGCATAAGCGATGTTTCGTTTTCTCCTGATCTTCGTCACCATCGCGGCACAAGCCGCAACGCCTATGACTCCTCGAACACGCATCTATCAACTCCTGCCCCGCCTTTTTGGAAACACCAACGAGACGCGAAAGCCCAATGGAACCATGGCCGAGAACGGTGTCGGGAAGTTCGCGGACATCGACGAGCGAGCACTGGCGGCCTTGCGCGATGAGCTGAGCATCACGCATCTGTGGCTCACGGGCGTGCTGGCGCAGGCGACTTCGGCGGATTATCCGGCAATAGGAAAACCGGCGGACGAGCTGGTATTGGTGAAGGGGCTCGCAGGTTCGCCGTATGCGATCAAAGACTACGGCGACGTATGCGCGGACTACGCGCTCGATCCGGCGAAGAGAATCGCCGAGTTCCAACTCCTTATCTCCCGCGCGCACGCCGCTTCGCTGAAAGTGCTGATCGATTTTGTGCCGAATCACGTCGCGCGCAGTCACTCATCGAGTGTCGTGGCTTTCGGTGAGAAAGATGACCGCACAAAGTTCTTCTCGCCCGCCAATAACTTTTTCTGGCTGCAACACGACTCGCATGGCGGCGGTCCCCCGCTCCGCCTGCCGCCCGGGCCATTTGCTCCCGAGCGCGAGACTGCGCGAGTGACCGGCAACAACGCCGCGACTTGGACGCCAAGCCGGAACGATTGGTATGAGACGGTGAAGCTGAATTACGGCTACGACTTCACGACGGGCCGACGCGCCTACGATCCGATTCCGGATACGTGGCTCAAAATGGATGTCGTGCTCGCCCATTGGCAGTCCCTCGGCGTGGATGGTTTTCGCTGCGACATGTCGCACATGGTGCCGCCGGAATTCTGGCGCTGGGCCGTGGCGTGTGCGCGGCAGCGGCAGCCGGGCGTGATGTTTATCGGCGAGGCCTACAACAACGACCCGATGAAAGTGGAGAGCGCCGAGGGCGGGAAGAACGTGATGCTGGAGCTGCTCGATGCGGGCTTTGACTCAGTGTACGACGACCCTTCCTACAAAGTTCTCAAGCGCATCTACGACGGCCCTGCATGGGCAAATGACCTCGACGGCGTCCTCGGCGAGGAACGCCTCTTTCACGGCAGCCTTCGCTACGCCGAAAACCACGACGAGGTGCGCATCGCGAGCCGTGGAAACTGGGGCTCCCATGGCGCAAATGTCGGCACGGCGGTGAGCGCTATTCTGTGGGGACTCTCGCGCGGCCCGGCGCTGATCTATTGCGGGCAGGAAGTCGGCGAGCCCGCAAGTGGCAGCGAGGGATTCGGCGGAGACGACGGACGCACGAGCATCTTCGATTACTGGTCGATGCCCGAGTTTACGAAGTGGGTGAACGGTCACAAATTCGATGGCGTCCGACTTTCCCCCGAGCAGCGTACGCTCCGCGCAAACTACGGAAAGCTGCTGAAGATTTTCGGCGAGCCCGCCTTCCGCGACGGCTCCTTCCACCCGCTGAACGGCATCAACGTCAACAACGCGCAATACGGCCGACTCCCCGGCGAACCGGCGAGCGGGCACTGGCTCTATTCCTTCATCCGGGCCGATGCAAAATCCGGCCAGCGGTTCGTGGTCGCGGTGAATCTCCATCCCAAGGAATCGCTGCGCAACGTGCGAATCTCGCCCGGCAACGAGCTGCAACCGGTCGCGGCAAGGGTTGTGGATCGCTTCGGCGGTCTCCCTGCGACCATCAGCGCGGAGGGAATCGAACTCGCCGAAATCCCGCCGTTGACTCCGGTAATCCTTGAGCTTTTAGTGCGGTAGCGAAAATGAAAAAACTGATTCCCGTTATCCTTGTCCTTCTGACGTTCTTCGCAGGGTGCGAGCCCGAACTAAAACGCGTCGAGACCACGCCGCCGCCTGTTAATCCGGACCGGCTGAAGTGCGCGGCATGCAGTGGACTGAAGGTCTTGAAGACGCGCATCAACGGCGCGGATATCAGCCAAAGCTGCCCCATTTGCCTGGGTCTGGGCTATCGAGATCTGAAGCTCCCGCCGCACAAGATTCTGTGCCCGGACTGCAATGGGATGGGCAGCACGATGGGCCGGGACCGCGGCAAATCGGCAATCACTTCCCCTTCGCTACTCTCGGGAACGTCAGCGAAGACCGGCTCTCCGCAAAATCCTTTTGGAGTAAAGGTGCGCTGCGAGAAATGCCTCGGCACTGGCGGAATTGCGGAACCCAAGAAATAGCGGACGGATTTATCCGACCGAGGCCGCTTCTTCGATCCGCTTTTTATTGCGGACTTCGAGTGCCTTGTTCACTCCCACAAGGACGATAATCAACGGAATCCCGGCAGCGCTTTCCGCGCCGACAACGAGAATCGTTCCTGAAATAAGGTGCGCAAAGAAACTCGTAATCAACGCCGCGGGAAGCCCTCCCCAGCGCAGTCGCATCGAGAACCAAACGATAAGTCGATAGTGCAGGATAAACTCAAGCGGGAGGATGATTGCAGCCTGGAAAAAGCCGAGAAACGTTTCC